>CAZIWJ010000008.1:0-30655 GCA_964542855.1 uncultured Roseivirgaceae bacterium | reverse complement strand
AGGTCAATTACCTGATAATCAGGCATCGGAGGGGTGGGCTTGAAATAGTGCAATTTACAATCTTTAACCACTCAGGGTTGCAGCAGCCGGGCTTATTTTCCCTGCTTATCGTTCTGGTTGTTCGTAATTATACGTTCATTTTAATGGGAAAAATGGATTACCGGATAGTTCATGACGATGAGTAAATTGCACGTATCTCCCGGGCGCGGTTACAGGTTATCATTTCTGCTCACAACAACCATTCTAATAACGTATAACGCAGCTGGCAATCACTTATCACCCGGGAGCAACCCCTTCACGGGGTAAGCTACCCGGTAGGTGCCGGTTACCAGGAAAATAAACCTGTTCCAGTACGGTACCCGGGTATTACCAGCCCCAGGTTCCGGCTCCTCCTTTGAAAGGACCTACGATTTTACTGGTAATCCAGCCACCATAGAAATCTCCTTCCTGGGCCTGTACTTTCTCGTCGTTTACGTAACAGGCTTCCATGCGCGATGGGTACACGGCCAGATAGTTCTTTAATGAAGCAAACCGCGGTCCCGGATCGGGGTAACACCAGGCTACGCTGTTTTCTTTTTTTCCATTCACCTCGAGATCAAAATAGTTAGCCATTCCCTTAAACTCGCAAAAGCTTTTGTGAGAAGAAGGGGCAAGGTATTCCATCTTTACATCTTCCTGAGGAATATAATATACCGGCGGATGACTAGTTTCAAGTACTCTTATTGTACGGTTACTATCGGCAATGATTTCGTCATTAAAAACAATGCGTACGTGGTGAGAAACGGCTTCTGCTTTTGGCGGACGGGGGTAATCCCAAACTGATTCCTGTCCGGGTCCGGGTTTTGTGGGCTTTACTTTTTTCATGGCTTACGTTGTATTTACTTTGCTGACAGTTTGCTAACAAGTTGAGTAGTAAAATAGTTACAACAACCCGCCACCATGCTAAACCTGGATGAATTAATGAATGAAGCAGCACTGAATGAAAGAGAACTCAGTGTACTTTTTTACGACTACCTTGGCCTTGAACTATCGGAAAAGGTAATTAAAAGCTGGCGGAAAAATACCATTTTGCCTGAATACGCAGCCGCTTTCCTGTCGGGTTATTTCCGTAAACCAATCGATCTGGATGACTTTCAGTAGCAGATTATATTCATCGCCTGTTTCAGGGGTTAAAATATCCACTTCAACAGTTCTACCAGTCCGTAAATGAAAAGGGAAAGTATCAGGAGTATAATAAGCAGGGCACTAACTACCAGCCAGGTGCCGCTACCCTGGTGTTTTCCCTTGTAGTGATGTTCTTTCAAAAGGTTCAGATTTCGCTCGTTCGCCCGGTAAAAGAAGTCGAAGATTTGCCCGATAACCGGGATGCTACCGATAAGGCTATCCAGGATTATATTTCCTAACATCAGCACAACTACCCGCCCGCTGGCACCGTGTTTGGCCATTAATGTAACCAGTACGGTAGAAATTAACAGGGTAAGGGCATCGCCTGCCCCGGGAATGAGGCCAATAATGGGATCTACTCCGAACCGGAACCGGGTACCGGGTATGGTAAACTGCGAGTCGAGTAAAGCTGTAATGCGATTAATAACTTCCATGTCCCGGTCGTTCTCCGTAGCCTGATCATTCATTCGCCTGTATCCTGAATTTTTTGCCATAATCTGTTATTTGCTAAGTATAAACGGCTGGCAAGTAATGAAGTTGATCGATGAAAAGTAGTTTGCGTACCGTTGAATAAGAAACGCTACCAGTTATTCTGGTAGCGTTCCGGGAGAATGAAAATCATAAATTGAGTAACAGAATACGTAACTATTAATTGTATTCGTACACCGGTTCAGCTACCCATTCGCCATCAGGTTGCAGTTTCCAAATTTTATGATCGCCGGGATCCAGTACCCGCAGGTGAACCCATTCGTTGAAGAACATTTTTTGCAAAATACCGTGCTTTTGAACCAGCATGTTCACCATCACTCGAGGAGCGTAAACCAGGGCCTGCAGGCGCATTGGCTGATGATACGGTGTCTGGTCATCCTTCATAACCGATTGCCACGGCAGTCCGTGCATCAGGTCTCCGCCATTTCCCTGCATAATCCCCACTTTTCCGGCTACGTTATGGGTGATCTTACTCCCGCTGCCAAAAGCAGTGTTATCGGTTGTGGAAAAGAAATACTGGCTGTTAATCCACTGGGCCACCACTAAAGGAGCGGTAAGAATAGTTTCCAGTAACCCGCCTTCCGGGTCCTGCTCCCAATTGTAAGAATGCAGAAAACATTGCCCTTTCAAATCCAGGTTAGCAGTCAGGTTACGGGGCGCCACAATAAAACCGGCGTTTCCGGCCAGCCCCCATTCCGGGCGAACCTCCGACCAGTCAATACTTCGCTTCAATAATGCTTTAGGATTAGAAGCGCCCAGCAGGGTAGATCGCTGAACCAGGTTCTGCTGCTGCGCCCGCTGGAGGTCAGCCTTTAGTTTTTTAAGTTGATTAAGCTGTTCCGGGCTCAATTCTTCGGGAAGAGCCAGGAAAACCACTTCGTCGGTAGTGGTATTGTGTTCGGCTCCAAGGAAAGCGGTTGTTTCAGGAATAGCAATGTCGTGTTGTTTAAGTAAGGCCTCACGAACTACTTTTTTGTTCAGGATACGGGCCAGGGCAACCGCGTTTGGGCCGCCATGGCGGCCGCCACAGGCCCCACAATCCAGGGCGGCGGCATATGGGTTGTTTTCGGTTTGGCTGCCGTGACCACAAAATACAACCAGCGGGGCAAAATGGTGAGTCATGCCCATCAAACGAAGTGCATTGCCGGCATATTCAATTTGTTTGTCAACAGGAATACCCGAGAGCTTGTGGTCGATATCGAGCTGTCGGTCTATTTCCGGAGCAAAAAGCCCGTCTCCTTTTTTACGCATCTGCGTTTGCCAGTTGGGGAAAAAGCTGCGAACGGTACTCACCATAGCTGCCGGTAATCCCAGTGCTTCCACGGCTGCAAAGGGAGTAGCTACATTGTACTTAAGCGACTTGTAAGCTGATTTCAGTTCTTTTAGCAGCTGTTTTCCCGACTGGTATTTATTTTCCTGGTGTTTACAACCGGGAGTAGCTTCCTCTTCCAGGTAATGGGCAGGCTGTAATAGTACAGGTAAGGATTTAATATCCTCTTTCAGCAGGGTTCTGTAAGCTATGGGAATACCAAAGAAGCCGGCAAACCCAAAAGTTTCATAATTCCCGGTTTGCTCAAGCTGCTTTCGAAAAGGTTCAGATCGTACGTCGATGCAAAAAGCGAGCTGAGCATCGGCGGTAGCCTGTTGTTTGTCAGGTACCGCCTGCGACATTATATTTTTATTCAACTGATCACTGAAACATTGCTCTCTTTGTTGCAGCAACGATAATCGCAGTTGATGATAACAACGTTGTAATATGTTTATGAGTGTTGCCCATTCGTAGGCGTCTGTATCATTTTCAGGGTTTAGGTAGCCTTCGGCCCAGGCAGCCAGTTGACGGGTAACGATTGGTACATAGGGCACATCACTGCGCTCAGCCGGGGGCAAAATACGGGCGTAGAGTAAACGAACCGCCAGGTAATCATTCAATGTAATGGGGTAATCCTGCTGTGGCGGGTAATCGGTCTGTTCACTACGCCACCTGATGTAGGAAGTCCAGCCCGGAAGTGCAAAAAGATGATCACTCAGTATTGAATCTACATCATCTTCCGAAATGTGTAACTGATCCAGAAGGATGGTAATGCACTGTTCACTGTCGTTGGGCAGGGAAGTGAGAAAGTGCCGATATTTACTCTGGCTGGTTAGCAGCTTTTTAACCGCCAGGAAGAAACCTTCGCTGCGATAAGGCATAGACCAGGATGCCTGCCCCTCGTCGAGGAAAGCCCCCAGCCAGCTTACCGTATGTTTATTAACCGCAGGTAATATTGGCTGCCAGTCTTGCTGGGGAAACAGGAAGGGTAAACTTTTGCTCAATAAATCAGAGGGTTTACCTGGATGTTGCCGGTCATTGAACGAATCCAGCATAGCCCGGATGAAAGGGCCGGTACTAACGGATTGCCCGTTCAAACGAATGCTCTTCGGTTCGTCCTGCATTACCTTTTCAATAACGTTATCGATGGTATTGCCGGCAGCAGGAAGCAATTGCCACAAACCGGGTAAACAGTTGGCGTCGAATAGTTGCTGCCCCTCTGCTGTGGCCTGGCTGAACGACAAAGTTTCCAGCCCCTGAAGAGGGTTACAGGCTACTGCCGAACCTAACGGCCAGGCAGGAGCCACTTTGCTGTATAAGCCCAAAAGGCTTTGCTTTACCCGTTCTTCCGGTAACATTTGCTGGCTTGTTTTTTGCTGAATACGTTGTGTAATCATATTTATGGTTTACCTACTAGAGTGAATAATCAGATCGTCGGTTAGTAAATGTTTTAGTGGTTGGCTGGCTGCTGTTGAGCAAGCGCACATACAGGGGTACCAGGTAATGGTCAATTGAGCCGGGTAAATGCATTCTGAAGAGCATAAGTACCCAGCCCAGTACAAATATTCCTGCCAGTACCAGGTGAATAATTTCCAGTTGGGGCAACTGGATCACCATCAGGTGACGTTCAATCAGGCTAACTGCTAACCCGTATACCGCGGAGCCAAACAGGCCAATGCTGGCCGCCAGGATACCCCGGGTAAAATCAGGTTTAGTGTGCAAAAGAGTCATCACCGCGTGGGCACAGGTTATCCCACAAAATATAAGCAATAACAGGTAAGTACTATTTAAAGAACCGAGGGTTGAGGTGAACCACCAGAAAACCCCGGCGCCAGCCGTTCCCGTTACTATACCGGTAACAAACACACCCACTGAACCGGGCCCCTGTAAACTCAGGCTTCGGTTGGGAGCTGCCTTAATAGCTGTTCCGGCACTCATAAACAACGAAGCTTTAAAAAAGCCGTGCCAGATCATGTGCGCAATAGCAGCCGGATAAAGGCCCAACCCGCATTGCAGTATCATGAACCCCATTTGCCCCATGGTTGAACAGGTGAGGGTACGCTTTACATCCGATTGTACCAGCATCCATAACGTACCGGTAAATGCAGTTGCTGCGCCGAAACCAAGTAATACGGAACTGCTCCAGGTAACCTGCGAAATCAGCGGATAAAATATATACAATATCAGTGCCCCGCCATTTACCAGTCCGGCGTGCATAAAAGCCGAAACCGGGGTAGGGGCATTGGCCGAGGCGATAAGCCAGCGATGGAACGGCCAGATTGCCGACTGCATGAGGGATGCCACTATAATAAGGCTGGCGGTAAACCCGAGCATTACGCTGTTAGTCCAGGGGGTAACAAGTTGTTGTAAAGAAAAGCCTCCCTGGTTCAGGTAAATCAGCCCTGCCGCCAGGCCTAACAATATCGTGGCAATACCCAGGTGAATTAAAGCTGAACGGGCTGAAAAACGGGCTGCCGACCACCCTTTATTAACTGCTATAAGCCGGGTTAAAAGATAATTACTGCTGCCCAGCGCAGCAATCATTAAAAGCAGATGATCGGCCGTAATGAATACGCATAAAGCCAGCGTAAGCCCTACCAAATGCTTAAAAGCGTAGCTTCGATACTGGCTTCCATCAAAATGCCGGCGGGCATAAGCCTGTACCAGCAGGCTGATGAAACAGATTACCGGTAACATTACTTCGCCAAGCGCTGTTAGGTGCAACCCGGCAATAGTTTCTGAAGGTACTGCGGTGAACAATGGAAAGAACGAGGCTATAAACGCAGCGAGAGTTCCTGCCAAAGATAAACCGGTGTAGTAAGTAACAGGGAGAAATAGTGAAAGTAAAGAAAGTAAAAGGAGTGCTAAAGGAGTAAATGTAAGTATCTCAGCCATTATTAGTTTTTTTACCGGGGCGAATATAAATGGCCAAAATCTATTAGAAAAATTAAAAATTTTTATGAGTTACATAAGTAAAAATTATAACTTAGTTGTTGAATAACCCAACTAATTTTATGGACCGGCAAACCCTGTACCTTGATTTACCCCAGTTGCGAACTTTTATTACTGTAGTAGACCAGCGCAGTTTTAGCCAGGCAGCCCATGCCCTGCACCGTACCCAGTCGGCCGTGAGCCAGCAAATTAAAAAGCTGGAAGAAATGGTTGGCCAGCCTTTGCTCGACAAGCAGGGACGCACCGTTAAAATGACTGATGCCGGCCGGGTGGTGTACCGCTACAGCTGGCAGATGCTGCACGTTGAGCAAAAGCTTAGGGATGAATTATTCAGCGAGGAAATTGCCGGCCGGGTAAGATTGGGAATTCCTGAAGACCTGGCATCTTATTACCTGCTCCCTGTTTTATCGAGTTTCCGCGAACAGTATCCCAGTATCCAGTTGTCAGTGACCTGCGATTTAACCCAGCGGTTGTACCACCGCTACGAGGCCAATGAGTTCGAACTGGTAATCCTGAAACACGAGCAGATGAACGTAGCCTACCACGACCGCATCGTGAAAACCTGGTTCGATCCGCTGGTTTGGGTAGGCCGCGACGAGGAAGAATGCAGAAAATGGCAGCAGAGCGATAAAATTCCGGTTATCGTTTCTCCCGAGCCTTGTGTATACCGACGCCAGGTGTTGCACAAACTATCGGCCTGCTCAATGGCTGCCGATCTTACTTACGTTAGTGAAAGTTATAATAGCAAGTACCTGGCCATTCGTGCCGGGCTCGGTTTGGCTGCTCTTCCCCAAAGCCTGGTTCCTGAAGATTGTGTAATTGTGAAAGATGGGTTACCAGAACTGGAACCTACGCAAATTTCCCTGTTCCGGGCCGAAGTGCAGGCCCGGGTTTCGGAATACCTGAAAAATAAAATTATAGAGAGCTTCGATGAAAAGCTTGCGCTTACACCCGGTAAATTACCAGCTGTATTCCCGAAATAACCGGCCCAGCTCGGTTTCTCTTTCACTGTTAAAAGCCAGCCGTCGCTGCCGGTACCACAAACCAAACAAGGTTAACGTATAGAACAGTGCCATCAGGGCAAACGAAAGGTAAACCGATTCTGAAAAGGCCAGCCCCGTACCAATGAAAAGCAGGTGTTTGGCGTGGAGCAGCTTGTTTACCTGTTCTGCCCCCAGGTCTGCCCGCAGGGCATAGTGGTGAATATGATTCCGATCGGCTGCAAACGGTGACCTTTTGTGAGCCATCCGTTGCAGGAACAACCTAAGCATATCGAGTCCGGTTAGGAAATGCAGCCCCAGCACCAGGGGAACCAGGTTCAGGTATTCCGGATCAACGGCCCTGATGGCATAAAGGCTTAACGCAATGGAAAGAAAACCGGCAAACAACGAACCGGTATCGCCCATGAATATCCTGGCCGGATGCCGGTTTAGGCTTAAGAAACCGCTGGTTGCTCCAATTAGCACTAAAGTAAGGGCAGCGAGTCCATAATTACCCAGCAGGATGAACAGAATAGCCAGCACAATAAAGTTGGTACGAAAAAGGTTTCCGGCCAGCCCGTCTACCCCGTCAATCAGGTTCGCTGCATTGGTGGCACCGGCGATGATAATAATGCCCAGCACCCAGTACATCAACGGATGTAAATGATTAAGCCAGTCAATTCCGGGAAAATGAGTAAGGAGCAGTCCACGGTACAGGATAAATCCGGCAACCGCAAACTGAATAAGAAAACGAAAAGCTGCCGACAGGTTCAGGCGGTCATCCAGGTACCCCACGGTAAATAACACGGTGGCCCCGGCAGTAAGCGACAGTATGAGTGGGTATTCCCGGAAATGAACCCCCGAATAAAACAGGAAAGGAACAATGGCAGCGATAAACATACCAATTCCACCCATTGAAGGGGTTGCTTTCTTGTGCAACTTTCGGTCGTCGGGTAAGTCGTACATGGCTTCCCGGTTAAACCAGCTAATGATGCGCCGAAGCACAAAATAACAAGCCAGGTAACTGCCTGCCAGCAGCAGGAAGGCACTAACAAACAATTTGGCCGATAATTCAGGTAGTGTAAATGGTTCCATGATTTATTCGAAGAATAGTTTGCTGGTTTTGAGGTGGGCCAGCCCTGTGCTCTGCAGGTCTTCATCCGACAGGTTACTAACCACCGGGCGCACCTCGCTCTTTTCGTAAGCATACTCAAACCCCATAATCAGGCTACCATACTGTTGGGCTATTTTATCCCAGGTGTAGCGCCGCCGGGCAATTTCCAGCATGGTTGCTGCATACCGTGCCAGTTCTTCTGTGGTAAGACCAGACACAATTTCTACCAGCTCGTTAGCAGAGGCAAAATAACGGGCCTTCCCTTCAGTGGTTGCCACATTGTAGGAAACCGTAAATGCCACTACCGGTAATGCCAGGTTCATGGCCTCTACCAGCGAAGGGTTGGTTCCCCCCGCACTATGACCATGTACGTAAATAGAGCAGTTAGATCGAAGCAAGTCCAGCTGTTCCTGGTCGTAAATCGGGTCTAGCAGAATAAGATTACTGTACCCGCTGTACTGGTTGCGCAGCCGGGTACCGTAGTCACTTTTGGCCCAGTTTCCCACGAATACCAATGGCCAGTCCGGTAAACGGCTGAACGCCTCAAGGATGATATGCACATTGTTTTCCGGTTCAATGCGACATACCTTAAAAGCGTAGGGGTTCAATAAAAACGGGTAAGCCTGTACATCTTCTTTGCGGGGTTCAATTTTCATCACGTGGTCTCCCCCGTAGGCAATTAGGTGGCTTAGCGTTTTGTAATTCACAGCGGTATACTCTTTAATAGCTGCGTTATCGGTAATATCAGCGTCTGAAAACTGCACGGCCAGGAATTCGGAAAGTTTGAGGAATATTCGAATGGGCTTGCTCCATTTAGCCCGTTTCCATTCCAGCCCGTCGATATTTACTACAATATTTTTCCGGGAGAACCATTTAATGAAAGGAATCAGGATACCCCCGCTTACACCCAGAATTACCAGGCTTTGTACATAAAACAGGGCGTGTAGAATAGATAATATATCGTAAGGGATGGACTGCACACCATTGGCGTTAAGCGGTATGTAATGCAGGGTAGCCCCTCTCCACTGCTTAACCCGTTCTTCTTTAGGATAAAAATGAGTGCTGCAGTAAATGTGCAAATCGAATTCCTGCCCCAGTTTACCGGTTAAGTGATGAACCAGGGTTTCAAATCCGCCGTACCTTCCCGGTACGCCTGCCGTTCCGATAATGGCTACTTTCTTTTTCATGACGGTATATTTAAGGTTACTCCCTGTTCAGCTAATTCATTGGCTGCCCCGGAAAAAAGTGTTTCGTATACTTTCCGGGCCGAGGCTTCCGGCTGAAAACACTGCGATTCTTTTAGTGCTGCTTTGCTCATGCGATGGTAAACCTGGTGGTCATGCATCAACTCATGTATGCGCATAATAATTTCCTGCTGCTGGTAACAGGATATCCGGAACCCGGTAACGTAATCTTCAACGATTTCAGCAATGCCACCAACCGGGGGAACAATAACGGGCAAACCGTAGCTCATGGCTTCCAGGGCGGTTAAGCCGAAAGTTTCTACCCATTCATCGGGTCGCGACAGGTTCATTACCAGGTGCGCCTGCTGGTAAAAAGGGTGTACGTCCGACTGCCGGTCGTACACTTCCAGGTTTACAGGCGGAGGCACCCTGTAAAATTCGTTGATTGCCTCCTGGTCGGCATTCAGTACTAAAATGAAGCGAACATTACCTGCTGCCCTGGCCAGTTCGGTAAATTCGTACACGCCCTTGTAAGGTTTTAGCGAACAAAGCATCAGCACTGTAAAGGGCTGGCGTTTGCTGCCTGCTTCTTTTCCGGAAAGAAAACGAAAAGCCTGCCGGCTGAAAGAATCAGACAAAGCATTGTAAACCACCCGGGATGGAATTGAAGGAAAAAGTTCTTTTTGCTGCAGATAACGCGAAACGTATATGATTTCAGATGCACAGCGGCCAATAACTGCCCGGTAAAATTTCTTTAATAGTGCGGGTTTTACCGACGTCTCGTGCACATGTACCACTACTTTTTTACCGCATATTTTACCGGCCAGGATGGCCCCGAAAGGTAACATGGTATTTACGTAAAAAACCACGGGTTCATTACGGTACTTCAATAACCTGATGAATAAATTAAACTGGTGGAAAAACAGGTAAAACAACCGCAACCAGCGATTTTTAAGTAGTTGGTAGGGTTGATTAAAAAAAGTTATTCCCGTTGCATTTGCCAGGCCAGACAGAAATCCGGGGCTGGCCGAAGTATATAAATCTACGGTTACCGGGTACTGGTCGGTAAGTTGCTGCAACCATTGTTGCAGCACTTTCGGGCTACCGCTGTAGTCATTGTACAAGTGTATGGCTACTATTTTATTCATTATTCAACAATTATTAGTTCTACTCTCCGGTTCCTGGCTTTACCTTTCTCGGTTTCGTTTTCCCCGATGGGGCGGGTTTCCCCGTAAGTGAATACCAGGATGCTTTGCATCGAAACACCGTATTTCATCAGTTCTGCCCGAACAGCGTGAGCACGCATATCTCCTAATTTTTCGTTGTACAGGCTGCTGCCGTCTTTGTCGGTATGGCCGTCGACCAGCACTTTCCTTTCCGGGAATAATTGCAAATACTCTGCTAATTCCTGTAGCATCACCCGGTAACGGGGCCTGACCTCGGAAGAATTAACATCAAATTCCACATTTCCGTAGTTCATGGTTTGCTCGAGGGGGGCTGCAACGGCTTCAGAAAGGAATTCCGCCCGGGTAAGCGGGCGATCGGCCGCGGGTTTTGCTGTAATTCCTGTTGAATTATTACTCTTATTTTTCGGTTCCGGGCACCCTTCCCGTTCTGGCTTGCCGGCTACCATCGGGCACCGGTCGTCGGCATCAGGAACGCCGTCTTCATCCCGATCTAATACGGGCACAGACTGAACAGCCGCCGTGTCAGGCTTAACCGGAACCGATTTAGCAGACTCGGCAACTGGTTTTTCTCTGTTATTTTTTCGCGCTCCGAAGCGGAAAGAAAAGTGCATTTCCCAGGCCCGGAATTGCTGGTTTTTGGAATTAAAAGTTTGTTGGCTGTGATCGTACACTGCTCTCACCGACCATTTGGGCTGCTCGTAACCAACAGACAACAACCAGGCGTCGCTTATTCGGTAGGCCGGGCCTGCAACCAGGAACTGGCCGGGGGCCAGTTCTCTTTTCCAGTGAAGTGCTCCCGCCCACTCCCCGGCCGGGTTCTGACTACTGTAAAACAGGGAAGGGTGCAGGTAACTCTGTTCGTTAATTGCAACATCAGCCTGTAGCCTAAACTGCTGGCTTACCGGGAGCCGGTAATTGCCGGTCATATCCTGTACCGGCCGGTTGATTTGGTTAAGCAGGTAGCTGGCCTGTATTGCCAGCAATGGAGAAATAATGCGGTGGTATTCCAGTCCACTTCCAAGCGAGAAATTGGTATAGCCCGATGAGCGAACGGGTTCGCCATTAAATACCGAGGCGTCGAAGCCCGTGCCTCGTACGTACTGGTTGGCGAATTGAAGCTCGCTGAAGTCCAGTTGCTTTTGCAAAATGGCACCAACCGCCAGGGCGTACAGGGAGGAATTTTTATTTCTGAATAGCTGAATACTGGCAAAAGGGGTTACCGTGGTTTCCCGGTACCCCTGCCTTGTGGCCTGGTTATTCTGCAGGTCAATGCCCCAGGCAAAAGAACCGGTTAATTTTTGTATTCGTAATCCCTGGCTTACGAAAGGGGTACCCAGGGCAGCCCACTGGCTGCGGTACGAACCACTAACCTGCCAGTTATGGGCCGGGTTGAGCGGGCGGTTAAACTGGTTCCGCTCTAACCACGACCAGTGCACCCCCTGACCGGATGCCGGAAGAGCTAATAAAAGGGTTAATATGCTAACGAACAGGGCTCTCATTGTTATCGGATCAGGTTAATCAGGGTCCGGTAAACCGATTCACTTTCATTTTCACGGTAGCGCAGGAGCAGCATGTAAGTACCCGGCTCTGCCGGCTGCCCGTTCAGGGTGCCGTCCCAGATCTGTGCCCCGGATACGGGCAACGAAAACTGGTTGCCCCACTGGTTAACTAGTTGGGCCTGGATAATCTCCGGGGCCGGCCCGAGGATAGCTAAGCGGTCGTTACTCCCGTCATTGTTGGGGCTAAACGCATCGGGCAGGTAAAATGCCGGGTTTTCTGTTTCGGGAATTGCAATAACCGGCTCTTCAATACTAATTAAAGAATCCTTAGTAGTGCTACAACCGCTTAAGCCGGTAGCTTGCACGTTAACAGTATATTGCCCGGGAGGGGTATCGGCTAAATCGAGCGTATCAGCGGTGCTGATGGTGGTACCGTTTACCTGCCACTGCCAGCTTACAGAATCATTTGCTGTAACCTGTAGAGAGGTGGCAGAAGGTATCCAGTTTACTTCGGGTTGGTTGTTTACCGTTATGCTTACTACCTCGCTGCTGATTGGGTTGCCCTGTTCATCGAGTGCAATGGCAAACCAGTTGCCGGTTTCGTTTACCGTAGCCTGGAAAAACGGAACAGTAGATTCGGCAACCCTGGTATCACCCCGGTAGAGTTCGTAACTTTCAAGGGTATCGGGCAGGATAGAGAAACTTACCTGCTCGCCCCGGCAAACCGTATCGCTGGTTACGGTCATTTGTAATTCCAGGGGTTCTTTCCCAACGGTAACTGAGCGGATCAGGTTATTATAGGCATCTGAAATCCAGAGTGTATTGCTTTGTGCTTCAAGGGCCATTCCGGTAGCACCGTTAAAAGAAGCCTGCTCTCCGGTACCGTCTTTTGCCCCGGTAGTACCGGAAGTTCCTACCCAGGTGGTTACACCGGTGCTGTCGATCCGGCGGATAACGTGGTTATAGCCATCCAGTACGTAGAGCCTTCCTTCTGCGTCCTGAACTACGTCCCAGGGATAGTTAAACCTCGATTCCAGGGCAGTTGTATCCTGCGACCCCAGGTTTCCGCTACCGGCCACGGTAGTAACGTAACCAGTTCGGGAGATGGATTTAATTTTGTGATTATGCTCGTCGGCTACGTACAGCCGGCCATCAGTGCCCATACTGATGCCGTAAGGCCGGTTGAACCGGGCTGCGGAACCCAGCCCGTCGCTATCGGCCGCATCGAAAGCCGCACCTGCCAGCGTACTTACTGTTCCATCGGGCAATATTTTCCTGATGATATGGGTATTATGGTCCGATACGTACAAATTACCCGCTTTATCCAGGGCTATCCCTCCCGGGTTACCGAAAGTGGCTACACCGGCCGGACCGCCGGCAAAGCCAAAGCTGCCGCTTCCGGCCAGTGTACTCACTGTACCGTCAGGAGTAATTTTCCGGATCAGGTTATTTTTGTAATCCGCTACGTAAACGTTCTCTTGTTCGTCTACGCAAACGTCCCACGGCTCGTAAAATGATGCTTCACTACCCTGTCCGTTATCGCTGCCGATGTTCCCGCTACCAGCCAGCGTACTAACTTCGCCATCGGGGGTAATTTTCCGGATGGCATGGTTAAAACGATCGGCAACGTACACATTTCCACTGCTGCTTACGGCAATGCCGTGCGGGTTGTGCATACGGGCATCCGCCCCGGGGCCGTCGGCCCGGCCGGACGCCAGTGCCTGCCCGGCTACGGTGCGAACCTCCTGGGCTACGGAACCAACAGCCGGGCACAACAAGATACTGGTAATTAATAATACATGTATTCGCCTGTTCATCCCTTTGCTTTCATTTATTCCTGGTTACGGCACTACCAAACGCGTGTAGTGGGCTTTATCGTGGTTATCGACCACGTGCACGGTATATAGCCCCGATGGCATGCCTTCAATCACTATTTGCCGGCTGTACTGGTTACTGGCCCGGTACAGGGTTCTTCCGGTGGCATCCTGAACCAGCACGTGCTTTATTTGCTGTGTGGGGTCTTCCCACATAACATTTATTGCCTGTCCGGGCTCTGCCGGATTAGGATATAGCGTCATCGATTCCCTTTTCTGCGGGGTAAAGAAGTTGTCTTCCGGCAGGTTGATCACCCGCACCCGGGTAATGTTGGTAACGATCGGATCTTCAAAATCGAAGTAGATGCTGGCCTGGTTCCTGATTTCGGTCCCTTCTTCCAGGTTACCCGATGCCCTGAGGGTAAAGCTGATGTAGCCGTGGCTGGCCGGTTCGTTGGTGGTGCTGTCGGGTAGCATAATATCATCGAATGTCCACACCAGTGTGCGATTAGGAAGAATTCTGAGTTGCCCCTCGTGGCTGGTTACTACATCCGACAGGCTTTCCAGTCGCAGGTCTTCCGGAACCCGGCTTTTTACCACTACCCGGGAAGCATACCAGGTACCTACATTCTGGAAGCGGATTTTATAACGAACGGCCTCTCCACGGTATAACTGGTTTTCCGGTGCCCGGCTCAGGGTTTTAACCAGCATATCGTTCGGGTCTACGGCTCCTACAATGTTTTCTTCCAGTGTAAACACGTTATCAGTCGTGTTCATGTCCTGTTCTGCCAGTAAAATTTTAGCCTGGTACGAAACCAGTTGGTTATTCGTTAGGCTCAGGCCAACAGAATCCTGAAAGTTTATAATACCGTTTGCACCAACGGGCAGCGTATCCAGCGTAAACCGGTATTCATGCAAACCGCTACGTATCCAGTCGCCACCGGCATTCAGCAGGGTAATGCCTTCAGGAACGGTGAGTTCAATAGTAACATCAGTTGCCTGCCCGCCCCCGGTATTCCGATAGCGGATAACGCCGGTATTACTGAACCCACGACGCAAAGCGGTATGGCCAATTTCAACCGAAAGGTCCGGGCGATCCACGTTAGCCGATACCCCGAATCCATTCCCCGAAATTACCTGCCCGTAATCGGGTACGTTAATCGTTTTTGTAGACTGGCAGGAGAACGCCCAGTTATCTTGAGGCAGCACCTCGAGGGTAAAATTACCGGTAGGCAGTACGGCCGTGTAACGCCCTTGTTTATTGGTTAGTAGCGTTACCCCGGTTTCCCGGACTGCAACGTTCATTCCGGGCAGGGGCTGTTCACCGGCATCCTGCACGCAGTTGCCGTTTTTGTCGTTAAAAACAACACCGGTTACTTCGCTGCTGTTAGGTTCAGTAATGTTTAAATACTGGTTGGTATTCACCCCCGTAAGCACCTGCCGGAAACCGGAAGGCCAGTTAATCAGCACCGAGTCAACCACTGTGGCGTCACCGATGCCAAACAGGGACACCGGAGCCGACTGCCCGGAAGTAGCGCTTAGGCCGTAATCGCGATATTGCCATACTGCCGATCCATTAATAGTAGATTTTATGGCTATGCGCGCCCCGTACCCGGAAGCGTTAGACCGGGTACCGGTTAACCGGATGCCCAGCCATTTATCCTGCCGGTCGTTATGTGAAAAGAAAGCATCGTTTTCCTCACTGTGGGTGCTGACAAAAATATCGGGGTCGCCGTCGTTATCGTAATCGTGCCTGGTGGCCCCGAAGGTATTACCGGTAGCTGAAATCAGCACCTCCTGCGTATTGAGGGCAAATGAACTGCCCTGCTGGTTTATTAAGAGGACTTTTTCTTCGTTCTGATCGTTGGTAAAATAAATATCCTGCCAGCCGTCTTCGTTAACGTCGGCAACCAGTACCCCGTGGGAGTTTCCACCCAGCTCTTCCAGCCGGGTTTCCAGTATTGGGGTAAAGCTATTGTTTCCGTTGTTCAGGTATACTTCGTTGGCCTGGTTTGATGCATTAGCAACCATCAGGTCCATGAGCCCGTCGTTATTCAGATCGCCCCAGGCAGCCCCGGTTGAATTGTTACCCGTCTGCATTCCAGAAATGGTTACCCGTTCAAACGTAAAGTTCCCGTTGTTGCGGTACAGCAGGTTATTGCCCCCCTTGTCGTTTACAATGAACAAGTCCGGGTCACCATCGTTATCGTAATCTGCCCAGGTGGAGGCTACCGAGTACGCATTATCGGCCAGGCGGTTAACCAGTGTAAAGGTACCGTCGCCATTGTTTTGGTAAGCCTTACTGAACCGGGTTGGCATGTAATCGCTTACAAACAGGTCGAGATATCCGTCCTGGTCCATATCTACCCATTGCACGTGGTGGGCGTAGGTTTTTTCTCCGCCGATGGCCGCATCATTAACCTGCTCGAAATCACCATCGCCGGTATTTCTTAAAAGTATATCGGCCTGGTCGGGGTTAGTAGCCAGGTAAAGGTCCTGCCAGCCGTCGTTATCGTAGTCGCCCCAGGCCCCGGCAATAAAGCTGCCCGAAAGCGAAGAAATCAGGGTACTGGTAACGGCCGTGAAAGAACCGTTGCCATTGTTTTGGTACAACCGGTTGGGTTGTTCGGGCTCGTTCGAGAAGACCAGTAAATCATCGTATCCGTCGTTATTATAATCTCCCCAGCTGCTGCTCCAGCTGTTTACGGGCTGGCTAACCACGTTGAGGCCGGGTTGCCCGGAGTAAAGCAGATTATCGGTGCTGTCGGTGTTGTTCACAATGCCGTCGGTAAAGCGTGCCTGCTGAAAAACACCGTTAACGTTCCCCGAAACAATGGTGGAAATACTTACTACCGTTCCGGTTTCAATGGGATTATTATCCTTATAATTGGCCGATAACCATACTTCTGTAGTAATCCCCATGCTGTCGCTGGCGTTTAACGTTCCCAGGTCATTAAAAACTACCGTGGAAAGGTTGCTGCCCGGCTCGTTCTGTATTGTGCCTTCCGCGGTACTGGCCGTGGTAAAATTGGTAAAAGTTGCTCCCGTCAGGGTGGCTCCGTCGCTAACCACCACTTCGGCGGTAGCCTGTTCTACTACCTGGTTTTCCGAAATATTAATATTGGTGAACACTTCCACGGTGTCTCCGGGGCTTCCCGAATAATTCTGCCCTTCCGAGTCCAGGGTAAAATCTTTGGTAAGCGAAGTACCCAGGTAGGCCATCCAGTTATCATTAAAGTTGGTATTCAGTACCGAAACCGGCTCGTCCGATTCCACTAGCAGGTACGGACGTTCCGGCCCTGAATCCGGGTTGCCATCGCCGTTATAAATACTTTGCCACTCCTGCAGGTCGAGGTAGGAGTCTACATACCGGCCGGCCTCGATGTTGTAAGTCCGGTTAATTTTCTGGCCGTTAGTGCCGGCATCCTTTACGGTAACTACGGCGTTAACCCGGCTGAAAATGTACAGGTGAGTAGCCTTATTGTATAGTTCACCGGTAAACGGGTTGCGCACGTTGCGTTCAATTCCGGGTGGGGCCATGTAGCACAGGAAAGCGGTTCCCGCAGTATTGCCTTCTTCGGATGATACCATCGAGGCAATATCGGAAGTTCCGGGTGATCCGGTTTCCAGCCAGTTGGCTTCAAAAACCGACACTTTACCGGTAGCTTCCACCCGGCAAACACTTCGGGGATTCAGTTGTGCGTAGTTTACCCAGTCGCCGCTGCCGAGCCGGTCCAGGGTCCAGGTGGTAACGGTTTGCCAACTGCCGTTTACGTACTGGGAGAGGGTAACTTCGTTATTATCTTCCCACGATACAATGCGGAGTTCCTGCTCACTGGCGCGGTCGAAGGGAATCTGGAAGTAATACTGCTTTCCGGCCGAAGAGCCATTCGATGAAGGAACGTATCCTCCACCATCGCGGGCATTTTTGTACAGAGCCCCGTACTGCATGGTAACTTCTTTATTCGCTTCCAGTACATAAGTTTCTCCCGGTTTCAATACATCCCGGCCTTCGGTGAAATAGTAAATCAGGTCTTCACCTACATTGAGGGTTTGCTGGAAAACCACTTCCTGCGATTCAATGTCCACGTTGGTAAGTCCCGACCGCAATTGGGGAGCGGTGGAAATTTTCCGTAACGTAATGCGGGTATCGTTTTCGTAAGCAAATACGTTCAGGTCCCGGTTCGAATAGGAAGTAGGAGGGGAGAACACAATAAATTCTTTCCCTTTCGAGCTTTTGTTGGTTGCCGGAACCCAGTCGTGCTGCCAGTCGGAGTTCGTAGATTGTGAACAAAGGACCAGGTTAGAAGCCGTAACAATAAAGTAATCGCCATCATTTTTGGTGGTGCCTTCCCCGGGGTGCGGGGCATCGTCGTTTATTCCATTTTCGCGAATGTATAAAATGTACGATTGCCCGGCCATGAGCATGCCCGATTTAGAATCGTCGCTGTCGCCGTCGGCATCA
Source organism: uncultured Roseivirgaceae bacterium (assembly GCA_964542855.1). Taxonomy (GTDB): domain Bacteria; phylum Bacteroidota; class Bacteroidia; order Cytophagales; family Cyclobacteriaceae; genus CAZIWJ01. Next base: position 12,498 of record CAZIWJ010000008.1, on the reverse strand, counting down.
TCATCGGTGATGGTGAAGTAGGTACTGTCGCTAATTGCCGTTACAATGAGGCAAACATCGCGGTGAACCTGGTTATTATTGGGCGGCACAAAAATGTTGAAATAAGTAGAAGCTTCTCCCGTAGCAAAAAGATTCAGGCTGGAAGTAAGAAGAAAAGCAAGTAGTAATATTCTTCTCATTTTAATAAAATTTAAATAGTTTGTGCCATTAAAGGGGCGAAATCAGTGCCACAGCCCAACCGTTTGAAAACAGGCAGTTACGGCATTCCCTGTTTTTACACGTTTTCCTGTTTTGGGACGGCTTCCCGATTCTGGTTTTGTTTCATATCGGGAAAAGCCATTTCAGCCTGCGTTTCTCCGTGTACCTTTTCGTAAATTTTTCTCAATATTTCTCCCTTGTTGTTCCAGGCCAGGCGGGATTGGTGGTGCATCACTGCAGCTTCCGACATCCTTTTTTGCAGCAACTGGTCTCGGTATATTCGGTTCAGGGCATTGCCCATTGCGGTTACCGTTTGCTCGTAATCCTTTTGGGCAATGGCTATTCCGCAGTCGGGGCTAATGAGTTGGCCCGGGCCGGAGTTATCCAGGCAAACTACGGGCAGCCCGCACGATAAGGCTTCGGAAACCACCATTCCTGCACCTTCGTGCGAAGGGAAAAGGAATACATCCGATTGTCGGTAGTACTGCCATAGTTCTTCCCGCTTAATCCAGTTGATTACCCGGATATGCCGGGCCATACCCGATTCTTGTATCCACCGGTTAATTCGTTGCTTCTCGGGGCCGTCGCCAACCAGGGTCAGCGACACATTTGCCCGTTCAGCAGCCGGCAGGCGCTGCAAGAAGCTGGTGAAGGCACCAATGGTCAGGTCGAATCCTTTCAGGGGAATAAACCGGCCCACCGATAGCACCTGGAACCGGTCTTTATCGGAAGCATGGCCGGTAGTAACCGGTTCAGAACCTACCGAAGGCATAACGCTGCACCGGGAGGCGGGAACCGGCAGGGCATCACGGGCTGATGTGTTCATGCAAAAAATATGGTCGGCTTTTTCTATGGTGTGCCGTAAGCCGGGACTGTGTTTTCTGAAAAACTGTTTCAGTGCCAGTTTCAGGCGATCATTTTTCCGGGCAGCCTTGCCGTACGGTTCCAGGTATTGCCCGGGAATGGGCGGATGGTGACCTACCGGCCCCCAGACAAAAGGTTTCCCGGTTTTCCACAAAAAGCTGGGGGTCCAGTCGTTGTGAAAATTCAGGTTGTGAACCACATCGTAGTCCAGGTTTTGCTTTTTTATGAAGGCGGGCAACCCCCGCTGCCACATCCAGTAATACAACATGGCACCCCTTCCTCCCTTCTTCCAGAACCGGAGGTAATACGGTAAATCGTAGTAAAGGAACGTAATCCGGGTGTACAGTGGGTTAGGGTTTTCCAGCATGTAGCGGGTTATTTTCCCTTTATTATTTTTGCGGGTAATGGCAATAACCCGCTGATAACGGGCAACCTGGAGAATAAAATTCCAGCCCATTCCGTCTTCCGAACCCTTGTAAGGGTTTACGGCATAAGCACTAGCTAATATTGTTTTCATAAATCGGTTCTTTACGGTACTTAATTACCCGGGCCGGTACGCCCGCAATGATGGCATAATCGGGTACAGACCGGTTAACCACCGATCCGGCAGCAATAACGCAGCCCCTGCCGATGGTTACCCCGTCGAGTACGGTTACTTTAGCCCCGATCCAGCAATCGGGCCCAATGTTGATTCCTTTCCGGGAGGTGCCCTGGAAACGGATTTCTTCGTCTGGTTGCTGGAAATTGTGGTTCTCCGGGTGGCAACTGAAATACTGCCCGATAATGCATCCCCGCCCAATGCGCAGCCCACCGGCCCCGCCCAGGTAGGCGTATTCACCTAAGCCTACATGGTCTTCCAGGATGATCCCTTCTCCCGGATCCTGGTAAGAGGTGGAAACAATTAGGCTGCTGAATGCCCCTATATTGCAGTGGTGGCCAATATGTAATCCTTTTTTGCCCAGTCCACTCAGCCGGCAGTAATCGCCCACCTGAACAAACGCCCCAAAGCAAATTCGGCCTGGCGCAGTAAAGTGAACCCGTCGACCCAGGAACAGCCAGGGAGAGTATTTACCCCTCAAAATCAGCCGGAGGCTTCGGGCCAGGGGAATTAGCCGTTGAAGCATCAGTTCCAGGATCAACAACGGGGTTATTTCATCCGAGAACCGGAAATTTGGGTTGCGCTGCTGAATGAGTCGTTCTAGCTGTGCTTTCATAACTTCTGGGTCAGGGTTTGTTCAATGGTTTGTAAGGTGTTGTCCAGGTTAGTGTTTTCCAGCGATCCGTAATGATGAACCGGGTATTTTTCCTGTAACTCGTTGAACAGGACCTTGTACCGGCTGGTTAGTTGTTCAATGGCCTGTTCCGATAACTCCTGCTTTCGGGCCAGGATAATTTCGGCCGGGGCGTGCAGGAATATATTCACGTCGGGTTTCCTGATCCAGCGGTACAGGAAGCGGGTCAGGTTGTACGGTAAATCAATGCTCGACCGGCGCCCGTCTACAATAAAATCGAAATAGTAGCGGTCGTACAACACAATCTGGTTTCGGCTTAGGTATTTCAGGCTGATGTACCACTGCCCCAGCAGGTAGTCGAGGTAGTAGTAAGAAAACCGGAGCAGCGATTTCAACAGGTTCTGGCGCCTGCCCTGCCGGGGAAGTGTATGGGCTGCCCGTTGCTCGGCCTGCTGCTTGCCGTAGCGCCAGGCACTCAGGATTGGGAGCAATGAAGGCCGGTGGCGAAGCAGGACCACCTTTCTGCGGTATTTTTTTTCCAGTATGGTTTGTACGTGTTGTAAAACGGTGGTTTTACCGGCCCCGTCTACGCCGGTAAAAGTAATCATCATGCCCCGACGGCTAAGCAGGTTACGGCCTACATCGCCCAGGTAATGCAGGTAACGGATTGCCCGAAGTACCCGGTGGTTATCCTCGTGCAGCAACAGGTTTTTCCGTAATTGCCGGTGCAATGATTTACGATAACTTAACAAATCCTGCAGCCGGAAATACACCAGGTTGTACTTTTTCACCAGGTGAATAAGGATGCCCATGCGTTCCTCTTCGGTTTTCTGCATGAAAAAACGCTGGTGCTTTTCCGGAATATCGGCCCGGTTCAGCAGGTAAAAAAGGAGAATGTATTCAAAAGTGTGGTGGTCCTGCAACCGTTTAATCCCTTCATGATCTTCGGTTACCGATTGCAGCACTTCTGCCGTAGGCTTCAGCTTCATCGATTTCCTTTCCAGCGAAGTAATGAGGTCTATTTCCAGGTATTCCCCATTTTTAAAGAACACGTAGAGCAGGGATACGTGGTGCTGCCGGATGAGAGTAATGTGGTCGACGTACAGGTGGTGCCGGATGAACTCAATGATCTGGTTCTTGTTTTGCTTTTCCACCACCAGGTCGAGGTCACTGTGCTCGTCCATCTCGTGAATTGACCTGCTGTTGAGTTTGAGCAGGGCGTAGGGCTGATCGGCCAGGTACTGGAACAGGTCGGTGATAAAGTCTTTCCGGCAGTTGGGCTGGTTCAGCCGAACTACGGTATCTTCGATGGCCTGCTCCCAGGTTTCCAGAATAGCCAGTGCTTGCGGGTGCAATTCATCCTGCCTGCTGTATACGCCCAGGTAGTAGCTTACAGTATGCAATAAGTACAGGGCAAAGTACAGGTTGCCGTTGATTTCGTAATCGTGCACCAGCTCACTTCCCCGATCGGATGAAAGCATTTTTTGCATTTGTAACCGAATGTCCTGGTAATCCTGCCCTTTTATCATTACCCCTTCCTGCAGGTGAAAGTGGAAAAAGTCGTGCAACAGGGGTAAGTCGGGCCGGGCCAGTTCCCAGTCGTAAACGGCCAATTCATCGCTGGAAAGAAACGAATTCCAGGGGGTAAAATCATTATGGCCAATGGCGGTATAAAATGCTGCATCATCGGGAATGCTGTAATACAGGGTAAGCAATCGCTGCTGAAGCCGGGCAAACAGGAGCTTTTCATCCGGGTTTTTACGCTGGGATATAGAAGCCAGATTTTTATAAATTCTTTCTTTCCCCAGCCAGCCGGCAAAGCTGACCGTTTGGGCCGATTCCTGGTAAAGCTTACCGAGGAATTGAAAATGAGGGGTGCCGAATACATTAGTAACCGGTTTTTCCGGTTTTACGTCACTAATCCACAGCCCCTGCTCGAGGGGAGCTATTTGGCGGGGATATTTAAAGCCGGGATCCAGGCTGTTAAGCAGTTCCAGTATTCGCTGTTCGTTGTGCAGCAACCCGGCTCCCCGCTCGCTGAGGGGGTATTTAATGAACGATCCTTCTCCGGTACTGATGACCAGTTTTTTATTGATGCCAACGGTGCCCATGAAAACAGCCAGTTGGGTTGGATTAGGAATTTCGCGGGTAAAGAACGGTTCGTCTGTGTAGGTAACCCGGAAGGAGCCGCTGAAAATCAGGTGGAGTTGATTTAGCCGGGCGGCTTCTTCAACGCCCTTACGGAACATTTTACCCCGGAAGGTATAGTTGTTATAAGTATCCAGAAATAATGGTTTCCGGCACGCGGCAGGCTGAATCCATCGCATGCTTCCGTCGGGGTTATTTTTGTAGTACCACCGGCTGCCGGGCAACTGGTTGTTTCCAAAATCAATTACCAGTTGGTTATCGGGTAACCAGGCCCTGCCAGGTAAATGATCGAGGAGTACAAGGGTGTACGATGGCAGCATGTAGCAACTGGCTTCTTCCCAGGTTTTCCAGCTTGCATAGTGCACGTAGCTTTCTGCCGGCCCTTCCAGTCGCGAAATATTCCCGATTACAACCAGTTGGTCGAAACGACCGGTATACAAGTGGGTAATAATTTCCAGGTCCTGTGTAAATATCTTCATCATTGCGTTCAGCTTTTATAGTATTTTTTTCTGCAGGTACTTTTGCATGGCATTGCGTCGAAGCTGCTCCAGTGGTGTGTAGCGGTCGCTGATGCGCATAACCAGCAGAAATATTAAAATCTGGTAAAACATAATGGCATAGTTGGTTTCCCCGAAAATGCCAAACTCGGTAATGGAGTTGATGAACAGGGGAATAAAAAAACCTATGCACAAAATTCGGATGTACCTGTTTTGCTCTACAATCATGGCGCGAATGGTACTGATTAACTGAAACAGTACAATTACCCCGCCAACCAGCCCCAGGTTCATCAGAACCTGGATAAAAGTATTGTGCGTCATCCCGGCGGCATAGGTATGAACGCTTTCAAACTTATCGCCGTAGGCAATGCGCATAAACCCGAACCCGAACAGGGGTTCTTTGGGTAAGCCTTCGGTGAGCAGGGCCTTCCAGAACGGAATGCGCCCGGTCATGCTGAGCACTTCTTCCAGGTCGCCCATTTTCAGGAAAATTACGTTCACCACGAAAGGAATGGCCAGCACGATACCGGCAATAACCAGCACTTTCAGGTGCATGCTTTCCGACAGGGTAATGAAGAACAGGGTAACCAGCATAAAACTGATGGAAGAAGAACGCGAACCGGTTAGCACCAGCGTCCACATTAAAATTAGCAGCCCCAGGCCCAGTAGCACGTAGTTTTGGCGCCGGTAAAATTCCAGGTAAATTGCCGCTGCCCCGATAACGATAAGCATTCCAAGTTCATTCGGGTTCATGAGGTAACCGCCCAGCCGGGCTACTTCCCCCCCGTGGGTAAGGCGGTAAAACTTGTCGGGGTTCACGAACATGCCCACCACGAACCCGATCATGATCAGGGTAACGGTATGCGCTATAACCAGGTTAAAGCGAACGGGTGTGTCGGGGTGCATTTGGTTGTACAGCAGCAGGGTTTTAATGAGGAAATACACAAATACAATGCTTTCCAGGTCCATAACCCACTGCAGGGCTGAGTAGGCTATTTTGGTCGTCCACATAAAAGAGTAAAACCCGAGCAACAGGTAACCGAGGTAAAACAGCAATACGAAAAGGTTATCGTACCGAAACCGTACTGCCCCGCAGTGTAGCTTCAGGTAACGGTAAATCAGCCAGATGAATCCGGTTACCGAGCAGCGCATAATAATTTTCACCACCCGGGTCAGCGCCAGGGAATCGAACAGGGTAAAGTAGCCTACAATTTTCATAATCATGATGAAAATTAGCAGGCCCATCAGGGTATTCCGCCCGATAATTATCCGGTGGCTGGTATTATTTTCTAACATATTATGCGGTGTAGTACACCAGTAACTGCTTACTTACTTTTTCCCAGGTAAAAACATTTTCCACCATGCGGCGGGCCTGTTGCCCGTAAGCCGGCAGGGTTTGCTCCTGCCAGTTTTTTTCTACTTCATGTAAAACGTTAGCCAGTTGTTCCGGGGTATTTTCTTGCAGTACCCAGCCGGCCTGCCATTCCTGCACGTAACTGGCCAGGTTGGTTCCCCGGCTAATCACCAGGGGCAGCGACAAACCGCCGGCTTCCAGAACAGCCGTTGGTATGCCCTCGAAGCGGGAGGAATGCAAGAAAGCATGCATGCGGGCCAGCAGATCATCTTTTTCCTTTCCGTATCGGCTTCCCCAGAAAATAACCTGCTCCGGTAAATCATTTTCCAGCGCGAACGACTCGCACCAGTGGCGGTCGTTACCGTCGCCAATTAGCCAGAGTAATCCCGACCCGCCCTGGTTTCGGTATCGTTTAAACCCTTCCAGCATAATGTCGAGGCCTTTGTGAAATACGGAGAGCCGACCGCAAAAACCAAATATGAGGGAATTGTTCTGCGGCAGGGCAGCCCGTTTTTCGGCGAGGAACTGTCCGTTTGGAATGGTAACCAGGTTTTTCAGCCTGAAAAACTTTTCAATCCCCTCTTTTTCGCTTTGCCCCAGCAGGTGCACTTTTTTAGCCCCTTTCAATAACTTTTTTTCCAGCAGGTGCAGGTAGAGCACTTTGCGCAACCGGCTTTTTTGCATGGCAAAAGCGTTGTACGCTCCGTGAGGGGTAAACAGGTAAGGGATGCCGGCCTTACGGAGCAAACGGGCCGCAAAGGCAAACTCCGGAATAAAGGCACCGTGCAGGTGAAAGACCACCGGGTTCGCTTTTTCGTCGAGTATCGCCTGCTTTAACTGCGGGTCCAGGGCCCATTTCGTGGGCTTGGCCCGGAAATAGCGAAGTTTATAGGGCTGGGGGGTACGGGCTTCTTCGGGGGTAGGAGTAATTCCCCACACTGCTACCTTCAGCCCGGTGGCTGCCTGTGTGCCGGCCAGGTGGTGAACCACTTTGTTTACCCCGTTCATGCGGTCGGGGTTTGCTTTCCCCAAAACCAGGTGAATAACGCTCAACTGTTCCATACGCTCGTTAAAATTTTAGCCGATTGCCACCGGGTGGCTCATCGCTTTTCGCTTGTTCCATTCCTGGTAAATAAATAATACGGTCACCCCCAGGATAAAGGCCTGCGAGGCATAAATGCCTGCAATGACTCCGGAAATACCCCAGGTTGTGATGAATAACCGGGCGCAAAGCAGCGAAAATGCCGTACTGCAGGCATAGGCCACGAAAATAGCCCGGGTAATGGTAAGCACTCGTAACAGGTGTACCGCCGGTATGAGTAAAAAGGTGAAAATATAGGCTCCGGCCAGCGATTGCAATACCCAGGCCTGTTGTTCAAATGCTGTGCCATAAGTAACACCGAGGATTAGCCCGGCAAAACTTACTACGATAGCCAGTAAGCCTACAACCGGCAGCAACCAGGCCAAAGCCGTGGCGCGGGTGTAGCGGTACAGCCCGGGTAACCCCTTTTGCTGTAATTGCCGGCTCATCTCAACCGGCATAACGTTATCCAGGGCCTGGAAAAGTACCGCAATAAATCCCATGATGTTCTGGGCAATCCGGATTGCCCCCAGTGCGGCCATTCCAAGTACTTCGCTGGCTACGATGAGAAAATAGTTGCCGGCAAACCATTGCAACAGGGCGGTGCCGGCCAGCCATCGGCTGTACAGTACATCGCGAATTAGCCATTCCCGGTTCCAGTTCAGGGTAACCGAGGGCCGATGTTGCAGTAAACCAATTACGGCCCCCGCCGCCGCAAAAACAACGTACACACCCAGCGCGGTGGTGAGGCTGTATTCGGTAGAAAAAACCAGCGCAGCAATGCACAGAAAGCGCAGGCCAAAGTTTACCCCGGTAATCCATAAACTCAGCTGGGGCTCATGGGTGCAGAAAGCCAGCTTCCGGAAAAACGTAAGCAGGGCAAACAAGAATACGTAGGCTACCACGTAATAAACACGTAAGTTTAATAGCCAATCTGACAAAAAGATGGCCGAAGCCCCCATGGCCAGTGCCGACAGGATGGCAATAGCTAACTGGGCGGTAAAAAGCTGGTTGATGTACTGCCTTTTTCCATGATCCGGTTCGGCTGGCAGAAAAGTTTGCATCGGGCTGATAATCAGGGCCTGTTGCAGGGCCAGTACCAGCAGGTTTCCGATCAGGATGAGTGAAAACTCGCCAAAAGTTTCCAGTCCCAGTGCCCGGGCCAGTAAAATACTTACGAGGAAATTACTGGCACTTACCGTTCCCTGGTCGGCCAGGCTAATGAGTTGGGGCGATATGTTCTTTCCGGCTATTTTCACGATCGTTCAGTTAATAAACCCAAACGTTTAATCAGGCCAATCCATTGTTTCCACCGGTTCATGCGCGCCGACCGGAAAGACCGCCCGCTAAAAATACCCTCGTAGTTAAAATTCCCGTTAATGTGGTTTAGCACCAGGAACAGGTTTTCAATGTTGTATTCTTTCCTGATAATATCCGGGTTAATCATGTAAGGCGTTGGGGTATAGCGGGCCCGGATGCAGTATAAGTTTATATCGGCCCGTTTCATAATATCAAGCATGGCAATTTCTTTTCCCACGGCCAGCCCGTCTACAATAATGTAATCGTACTCTTTCTGCAGGGCATAAAAGGTGGCGGGCAGTTTTTCCGCTGCCGCCAGGTTATAGGCGCCCAGAGTAGCTTCTTGCAAATTCCCTTTTCCATTGTACTGAAAAGGGGTGTTATCGGCGCGAACGGTTAGTACAATTACCGTTTTGCCCGATTCTTCCAGGAAGCTGGCAAAGTTCCTGGCAATGAATGATTTACCTTCACCTGAAATGGTTGAAGTAAAGGTGATAATCGGGCTGTCGGTGCTAACATGAACTTTGGTTAGCTTACTGTACAGGTTAAAGAACCGGTTGTGGTAGTGGTGTTCTTTTTTACGGATAGCTGCCAGGAAAGGTACTGCACTTTGCCGTTCCAGTTGCCCGCGATGTTCAATGCGTGGAAACAGGTACGACCACCCGTAAGAAAGAAGAATGGCCGTTACACCCCCCAGGAAAACAGCTACAATAAAAGTGAAAGTTTTATTAGGTGATACCGGCACTTCGGGTAAGTTGGCGTACGACAAAACTTTATGAAAGCTGTTACGGGCCGACTTGGCAATGGAAGCTTCCACCTTTTTTTCCAGTAAGTAGGAATACTTTTTTTCGTAAAGGGAGAAGGTCCGCTCCAGCCGTTTCAGTTCCTTTTCGCGCCCGGGCAGGAGGCTCAGTTGCCGGTTGGTTTTTTGTAACTCATCACCCATTTCGTAATAGCGCAATTGGCTCGATTTAATGGTGTTATCAATGCTTTCCAGTAGGTAGTTTTTCACCTGCTTCAGTTCTCGCTCCAGCGCAAGGATTTCCGGGTGAACGGGTTCCAGCTCAAGCGATCGGCCCCGCAGCTTACGTTTCAGCGTATTTAGTTCCTTCAGCTTTTCGTTGAACAGAGGATCGCGTACCAGCTCATAATTGGGTGCAAATTTTTCGGTGTCCCTGTTCAGCTTAATGTAACGCTGCAGCTGTTCCAGTTCGGCCATTTCCTGCTCCATGTTGTTCAACTGCAATTCCAGTTGCGTTTGGGTTCGCAGCAGGGCATCGGTTTCCATTTTAGGGTTCACCAGCTTATTACGGGTTTTGAAGCGGGCAATAGCATTTTCAGCCCGGGTTAGTTTGCGCTGAACCGTGTCGAGTTGGTAGGAAATAAACTTTTCGGCCATTACCGTGGCACGGCTCTTTTCATCGGCATGCAAACGAATGTAAGTGTCGGCAACCGCGTTAACGAATTTGCGGGCCTTACCCGGCACCGGGTGGCGGGCGGTAATGCGGAACACGGGAACTTCTTCCTGCAAGGGTTTCACGAAAAACTCGTATTTAGTGAGGTCGTTCACCTGGTCGGCCAAGGACCGGATGCGCACCTGGTATACTCCATTTAGCGGGCAGTGGTCCTGCTCCAGGCAGTAAGCACTGCGTTCCAGTTTAAACGATAACCCGGGTAGTGATACCACTTCACCCAACTGTGCTTTCTTCCGAAATACCGGCTTGGTGATGCGGCTGATGGTATATTCGCCCGATTCATTTAGGGTGATATCCAGGGTTTTATCCAGCCAGAGGCTGTCGCGTTCCAGGATAATGAAGGTGAACGGGGTTTTCCGGTACATTTCCGAAGTCTGAATTTTACCCACGCGAAAGTAGCTGATGCCGAAATTCAGGGTTTTCACGGTTTCTTTCAGTAAGTATTCCGACTGCAGCATCTCGGTTTCGGTTTCCAGCTTGTAGCTGCCAGAAAATACATCCAGTTCTTTGAACAGGCGGGTGTTGGTAACCCCAAATTCCCGGGTATCAATTTTCAGTTGAGCGGTGGCTTCGTACAGGGGCGTCTGGTACTTTACCGATTGCAAAGCAGCAAATCCTGCCACTCCGCAGAGCAATATAACCAGTGGAATTGCCCGGATGGCTGGTTTTAAGAGGTCTTTTAGGTTGCTTTGTTCGTTCATTGAATCAGCGATACGATTAAAGCCAGGCTCGATAAAATGCCTACAAAAGGAATTAACCGGTTTCCATTTTCGGCTACTGCTTTCTTCCTGGCCGGTTCTACGTACACGATATCGCCAGCCTGCAGGAAAAGGCGGTTATGAGTTAGTTCGTCCATGCGGGTCAGGTCTACCCGGTAGCTTTGTCTGCGGTCTACTTCAAACGTAGTGGAGTTATTTTTACGGATCACCAGTACCCGCTCAGGAGCGGCAAAATTGGTCATGCCGCCCGCTTTACCTACCAGGTCGAGTAATGAAAGCCCCATGCCGTTATGATCATAATTCCCCGGTCTGTTCACTTCTCCCAGTATGGTTACCGACAAATCGTGTATGCGAAGTTCGATAACCGGATTTTTTATTAGCTGGTTGTAGGCATTAAAAAGTAATTGCTCGGCTTCTTCCCGGCTTAACCCGGCAATGCATTGTTTGCCGATTAAAGGAAAATTCACATTTCCGCGGTGGTCAACTTCCAGGTATTTCCCGAACGAAGAAGAGGAATTTACCATGCCGTGCACGGAACCCACACTAATATCATCGTTCTTCCACACGCTTACCGATACCTTATCGCCGGCCCGCAAGGTATACGGGGCCGCAGGGTAAACCGGGTTATCGGCTACCTCATCGGCCTGGAACATCTTGGTGGTGCTGCAGGAAGAAAGCAAAAAAACCAGGAAAAGATACCTACATATGTGCATGGGTTCTATACTTTGAAAATATCGGCAATCCGGGAAACCGTGCTTTTCTGCTGCTGCTTCATCAGTCGGTTATAGTCATTGAGCCGATCAAAAAACCGGTCGATCGACTTACTCACCCAATCGTCTTTAATCAGGTAGTCGATAGCCCCGTAGCGCATGGTGTTAACAGCAACTTCAATATCTTCCTGCCCGGAAAGCATTACAACCGGGATGTTGCTATTGTAGGATTTAATTGCTTTGAGTACTTCCAGCCCGTTTCCGTCGTGTAAATGATAGTCCAGAAACACCAGCCAGGGGTTCTGGTACAGGTTATCCAGGGCATCCTGCCCGGTGGAAAAACACACAACCTGGGAAAAGCCTTTATTGTGCAGCAATTTCTTAAGAAAAAGTTGGTAGGTAGGGTTGTCTTCAATTAGGAAAATCGTATTCATCATACAGATAATTAAATGATTACTTGTTTATGAATTATCTATTTTAGTATCAATTATTCTGCCACGTTGCAAAACCAGTAGCTAATTTATTAAAAACTGGTTATCAGTGATTTAAGAATTTTAAACGCTTAAATACTGTACCATTAAGGGATCTATTTCTTTTTTTGGGAATAATTACCAAAATGGAATAACCGGTAACGGACGCTTTGTAAGAAATGTAGTTTAACAGGAAAAAAGATGTGAACACAGCGCAGAATGCAGGGCAAAAGATTGAATAACAGGTTTGCTTTGAGTATTTCCGCGGTGAACAGAGAAAGGATAAAAGCTTAGATGCTTACACGGTAAGACAACTGAAAACAAGTTTCCAGGCCCGTGTATACAGCACAGTGAACTAAATTTTAAAAGAGATATTATTTTCCTGTGTCATCGTAGGCTACCACACGAGAGAAAATATTTTCCCTAAGCAAGCATTATTACCCGCTAATTG
>CAZIWJ010000007.1:0-30927 GCA_964542855.1 uncultured Roseivirgaceae bacterium | reverse complement strand
CTTTTACCTACAATACTAAGCTTTCGGAAGTTGAACTGTTACAGATTAGCGGCCGCCTAATTCAAAGTGCCGAAAGCACCACAGAATAAAGGTTACTTATTCGGGTTTTTAAATTTACTTTTTTATCACCAGAGGCAGGTTTTTATCTGCGCTTTTTTTACCGCTTCCACAACCTGCCCTTTACAATTTTCTCCTGTACGGCCTCCCGGTGGGCTTTGCTTACGGGTATTTTGTAGTCCTGTACAATAAGCTGGTTCCCTTCCAGTGCGTTAACCTTATTAAGGGCTACTACGTACGATCGGTGCACGCGCAAAAACTGATCGCCCGGTAAATCCTGTGCCACCTGCTTCAGCGAAAGCAATACCTCGTACCGTTTTTCGGGAGTATAGATAAAGAGGTAGTCTTTAATCGACTCGATAAAGAGTACATCCCGATAGTTCAGCCGAATGAGCCTATGTTCTTCTTTTATAAAAAAGGAGTCGTCGGGAGTGGTTAAATCAGGTACGGACCCGGGAGAAGCCCGGAGTTTCTGCTGTACTTTATTCACCGCTTTCAGAAACCGATCGAAGGAAATGGGCTTCAGTAAGTAATCAGTGGCATTTAACTCAAACCCGTCCAGGGCATATTCCCGGTACGCCGTAGTGAAAATGACTTCAGGTGGGTTGGTCAAAGTTTTGTACCAGTCCATCCCGCTTAGTCGGGGCATGTTAATGTCCAGGAACACCAGTTCAACCGCCTGGTTGGCCAGGAACGTATTGGCTTCCATAGCCGTACGAAAGCTGCCCTTCCATTCCAGTGAAGGGATATCGCGGATGTAATCTTCCAGCCCCTTTCGGGCAATGGGTTCGTCATCAATAACGATACAGGATATACTCATGATTTACCAAGCTTAAGCCTTACATCGAAACGATTTTCATGGTCTTCGATGGTTAGTTCGTGCCGATCGGGGTAGAGCAGTTCCAGCCGCCGACGTATATTTTTCAATCCCAGGCCTCCCTTCTTGTTGGGTTCGTTAACCTGCTGGTATTCATTCTCGCAATGAAAATAAATAAAGTGATCGTCTTCTTCCAGCGAAACCGTTAGCCGGTACTCCGGTAAACCGGAAGCAAAGCCGTGCTTGAACGCGTTTTCTACAAAAGGTATGAACAGCAGGGGAGGTACCGGAGTAAGGCTGTTTTCCGGAGCATTAAAAATTACCTGAACGCCTTCGCCCTGCCGAATCTTTTCCAGGAAAACGTAATCGCTAATATAAGCTATTTCTTCCCTCAGGGTAACCAGCTGCTTGTTGCCGAGGTAAAGCTGATGGCTGAGCAGGTTTGAAAAGTGCATCAGCATATTTTGTGCGTTCTTAGGCTGCGAAGGAATAAGGTGATACACATTATTAATGACATTAAACAGGGTATGTGGGTTCACCTGTCCGCGCAGGGCGCTTAGTTCGCTTTTGGTCCGGGCTTCTTTCATGTTCAGCAACCGGGCTTCCTTTTGCCGGGTATCGCGAACCACCCTGATAATGGTTACCACCATTACCAGGGTAAAACACTCAATGGCCTGTACGGCATAACTCTGTATGGTTTGAAAAAACTCGATATTCAGCAGTAGAAAAATGATCCGGTTAATAGCCCATCCCAATGCAACACTACATACCAGCGTAATTAGCGTAAATTCAGCGTATTGCCTGCGTTGGATGAAAAGGTTAGGAATAAGCTGGTAGTAATTCCAGTAAACGAAAGGCGATAATACCAGGCAAATCATGATATTCAATAACAGGTTTTCCAGAAACCCGGGAAAGAAAGCCAGGTCGCGCACGGAACGGAAAAGTACGTAAACCGTCCAAAGGAAGATATGCCACTGCCAGGGTTTCAGGTTCATGTTGAAATCTATTCAAAAGCGACAAAAACCCCAAAAAACACTGACCGCCCGAAAGGTTGCGTCCGGGGGCTGCGGTTCAAACCGTTGCTGGAATACTCGTACCCGGTAATGTTCTGCCATCCGGCCGGGTTATCCAGTGCCAGGTAATACACGGCAAATTCGCCGAACAGCTTACCCCTATAGCTCAAATTAAGCCCGATATCATGGAAGTCGGGAGTTTGGCTTTGCATAAAAACATCTGAATTCGGGTTATTGTATGGCCGGCCGCTGGCCCACACGTAACTCAAACCCAGTTGAATAGCATCGGTTAATGAATAACGGCTAACGAATTGGGCTGTATGCGTTGAAACGAAGCGAGGTGTGGCCCGTACCGGGAAATTCTGGTATAATCGCTTACTATCAATAAGCGAATAGGAAATCCAGTAGTCCAGCTTATTATTCAATGCCTTTTCATCGCGCCAGAATACGTCGACCCCCCGGGCAAAACCTTCCCCGTTTTGCAGGACCTCCTGCTGAACAACCCGCACCAGGTTTTGATATAATTTGTGGTAAGCTTCTACCCGTAAAGTATACTGCTCTTTAATCCACTGATAATTCACCACCTGGTGTAAGGCCTGCTCAAATTCCAGCTGATCGAACTGCCGCAGGTATTCCGGTTGCGGTTTCTGTCGGAACCGGCCGTAAGCGTAGCTGGCCTGCCCGTATTTACCTAACCGGGCTACCAGCGAAAACCGGGAGCTCAGTGCGAGCTGATTCAACAGGTTACTGTATTCCAGCCGTAACCCGCTGCGCAGGGTAATGATATCCCCGAACCGTCGGGTATATTCTGCGTAAGTTCCCGAATACAAATCGGTGTACAGCTGTTCCAGGTTGTTAAAGCCAAACGACCGATTGGCATACTGAACTTCCGACCCTGCATTCAGGCTCATTTGCTCATTAATTTCCCCGCGCAAAGTTACCTTTGCCTGGCCTAGCTGTTCCTCTGATGGAAAACGGTTTTCTTCCAGTGTAAAGTCCTTCCGGTCGTAGCTGTATCCCGCCGCTGCATTGAACAACCAGCTTTCACCTACCGGTACCTCGTAACTGGCCTGCGATAATACGTAGTTGTTAACCAGTGCCATATTTAGCGTTTCGCCGGGTTGATCCAGGTCGGGGTAATTGAGTCCAAGCCGGTTATGCTGGTACTGTACCGAACCTTTAACCATGCCCTCATTACTGGTTTTATGCCTCAACGCCAGGTTGCTCCCCCAGCCTTCCGGTGGCTTTCGGTAGTCTACAAACACCTGGTTAATGCCGTACAGCGGACGTAAATTTACGTACCCCGCACTGCCAATAAGGGCCGTACGGTTCCATTTACGGGTATGCGATACATTTACGCCGGCGGTATTCACGGTAGCGCTGCTGGAAGTGTAGCGGGGCATATCGCGGGTTTCCAGGGTAAGCACAGAAGAAAGGGCCTGTCCGTATTCGGCCGAGTATGCGCCGGTACTAAACACCGTTCCGGAAAAAGCAAACGGATCGAAACGGCCCCTACCCGGTATATTGGGTACATCACTGAAAAAGGGCTGATCTACCAGCAGCCCGTCGATGAACGTACGGGTTTCGTAAGCTTCACCCCCGCGCACAAATAACCCCGTTTCATCGGCTACCTGCGCCACGCCTGGTAACTGTTGCAAGGCCTGGAACACATCGGCCCGGGCCCCGGGGGCCGACACAATATCCAGGGGCTTCAGCATCATCGATCGCCCCTTTTGTTCGCTGGCGGCAAAGGTTCCGGCACTAATGGTTAACGGGGCCAGTTCAGTTGAAGCATCTTTTAACCGGATGGTATACGTTGTTTTTTCGCCGTTAACCACGATTTCGTTGGGCTGGGGCAGGTAGCCCACTGCCGAAACCAGCAGCACCTGCTTTCCACTGGCTTCGGTGACAAAAGTGAAATATCCCAGTGAATCTGTTGCCGAACCATCGTACAGGCTGTCGAGGTAAACGTTGGCGTAGGCAACCGGCCGGTCGTTGCTGTCGGTTACCCGCCCGGAAAGGGTAGTTTGGGGGTAACCTGTAGTGGCAACGAGGACCAGGTAAACCAGGGCCGGTAGGCGGGCCAGCTCCGGGTTAAAAATTGTAACAAGTACCCGGAAAAGGTTGCATATCTCCACATCTGTATTCAGGTTGCCGGGCAAACGAAGGGCAGGGTACGGAACGACCAGCTTTTTCATTTGTTTAGTTTTAATTTGGGTTAGTTAGTAAGGTGAATTACTTCACTTTCATGCTTATCAGCTGTTTGTCGTCGGGAAACTGCCTGCGGGCTTTATTCAGGTATAGCCTGGCCTCCGCCGGCCGGTTTTCGCGGTTGTAATAGCGAACCAGCAGCTTAAAAATTTCAGGTTTTCCCCAGGTGGCAGCACGGCCCGACTTTGCCGACTGCTCCGGCAGGTTAACGGCTTTCAGCAGGTGCTTTTCTACGTAGTTTCCCCCTCCAAACATAGTAGGCTTATAGTAATCCGTATTGGCAAGGGCATAATGGGCACGAATGTTATTTTCGTCTTTTTCCAACGCATCTTTTGCGTAATTTTCTGCTTGTTTGCCGTAAACCGGGGCCATAATCGGGCTGAATTGAATGCTGAATCCGGTAGCTATCGATAACAGGGCGTATTCGTCGCTGTTCTTGTTCTCAATGTTACGGAGTAGCTCAATGGCATGGTTTAAGGTTGTTTCGGCCTCATTTTCGCGTTCGTAAACGAAGTGAACGATGGTTTCCTTGTAGAGGGCATAAGCCTTCCAGTAACGAATATTATCGGAAGATACTTCCATGTCGTTTACCAGGGTTGCTAAACGATCTGTGTCGTTCTGGATGCTGGTAAGGAATGCTGTGTTAATATCATTCTCTAATGACGACTGCGCTATACTTGCGCTGAAAGAAAACATAACAATTACCCGGGTTAGCCAACTGATAGTCATAGTATTTTTGTTTTGATTTATTGCGAAGGTGGGCGAATAACCGGGCGCTGGAAAATGCGCTAGAAGAATAGCCGGTTTGCGTAGAAGTTTGGAATGGTTAGCCGGATTTCGGAACCATGTTCCGCCCTGTTGGTTAAGCTAGTAAAAGAAAACAATAAGTATATATGCCTAAGAAAATTAGCCTGTTCTGGTTCAGGCGCGATTTGCGACTAGACGATAATGTCGGACTATACTACGCCCTGAAAGATGAGCACCCGGTGTTGCCGCTTTTTATTTTCGATGCCAACATTATCGATATCCTGGAAGACCGCGACGATGCCCGGATAAACTTTCTGCACGATACCCTGGCAAAGATGAAAAGGGAACTGGAAAGTAAAGGTTCATCGCTGCTGGTAAAGTACGGCAAGCCCGTGGAAATTTACCGGGAGTTGCTGAATACCTACGATGTAGCTGCGGTATACACCAACCGCGACTATGAGCCCTACGCCCGGGAAAGGGATGAAGCGATTACCGGTATTTTAAAGGAAAAAAGTATTCCGTTTTACACGTTCAAAGATCATGTAGTATTTGAGAAAGACGAAATTTTAACCGGTTCGGGCGATTTCTACAAGGTGTTTACTCCCTACAAGCGGCAGTGGATGAAAAAGTTTGAAGACCACGCCATGGAGAGTTTTTCGCCCGGCTTACAGTTCGAAAACTGGTTTAAAACCGGTTCGCTCGACATGCCAACCCTGTCCGATATCGGTTTTAAACCCGGCAGCGTACCCATTCCTTCTGATGACATCCCGGAGCAGATTATTAAGCATTACGATGAAACCCGGAATTTCCCGGCCCTGAAAAATGGCACCTCCCGGCTGGGTATGCACCTGCGCCACGGTACACTCAGTATCCGCAAACTGGCCCGAAAGGCGCAGGAATTAAACGGCTCGTACCTGAATGAACTCACCTGGCGCGATTTCTACTCGCAGGTACTGTGGCACAACCCGCACGTGGTAAACGGGGCGTTTAAACCACAATACGACAAAATACCCTGGCGCGATGATGAGGAAAGCTTTCAGCGCTGGTGCGAAGGGCAAACCGGTTACCCAATAGTGGATGCCGGCATGCGGCAGCTGAATAAAATCGGGTATATGCATAACCGGGTACGCATGATTACCGCCAGCTTTTTAACCAAGCATTTACTAATCGACTGGCGCCTGGGTGAAGCTTATTTTGCCCGTAAATTGCTGGACTTCGAGCTGGCCAGTAACAACGGCGGTTGGCAATGGGCCGCAGGAAGTGGCACCGATGCCCAGCCGTATTTCAGGGTGTTTAACCCCTACTCACAAACGGAAAAGTTCGATAAAAACCTGGAATACGTAAAAGAATGGGTGCCTGAATATAATTCTTCTGAGTATATTCGCCCCATCGTTGAACACAAGCCAGCCCGGGAGCGAGCGCTGGAAACATTTAAAACCGCATTGAATGGCTAGTCCTGTCGCCGTGAGCGATATAAGAATTTATCCCATTAAAGGCTTTGATGGGGTATCAGTAAAATCAGTTAAAATCAGTAACGGCGGCGCGTTAGATTACGACCGCCGCTTCTCCCTCATTAATGATAAAGGGGAGTTCGTAAACGGCAAGAATTACCCGCAGATTATGGTTGTTCGCAGTCATTACGACCTGGATAACTGGAAAGTAACCTTCCGGGTAGGAGAAAGCAGGGCAACATTTTCTTTTCACGAAGGAGAACAGATTGCCGAATGGTTAAGCGACTACCTGGAAGTACCCCTGCAGTGGCAGGAGAATAATGATAAAGGGTTCCCGGACGATACCGATAAGAACGGGCCTACTCTGGTGTCGGAAGCCAGTATCAGGCAGGTAGCCGAATGGTTTCCCAATCTGGATGAAGAAGAAATTATTCGGCGGGTACGGGTTAATATTATCCTGGCCAACGTTTTGGAGCCATTCTGGGAAGATACGTTACATCAAGGACCTGGTGAATTTGGCTTTTACCTGGGAGAAGTTTTCTTCCGGGGGGGCGGACCGTGCAACCGATGCCCGGTGCCTACCCGGAACCCCTACACCGGTGAACAGCATAAAACGTTTGCCCGCGATTTTGCCCGTTTGCGCGAACAACATTTCCCCGACTTCCTAACCCGCGAAAAGTTCAACCATTTCTACAAGTTTACCATTAATACCCTGGTGGGCAATAATTCCAGGGGCTGCCTGCTGAAAGCTGGCGACGAATGGCAACAAGGATAGCCAGGTCATTTTACCGGAAATTACAAACAACGCGTTGAAGAGTAATACAGTAGTATGATTACGGGTTGTCGGGTTCGGCATTGCAGGATACCCATGAAATATAAACCACTGAACTTAGGCAGTAACCCTGAAAAACCCGAAAATCCTGTTAAATTACACCTTAACAGAAAAAGTTAGATTGTAGTAAGATGCTATCTCAGCTTCATTACACTAAATTGTACGCCGAATCAGGCATTCCTGAATATCATATTTTTGATATTTATTTAAAAACGGTTGAAGTTTGTCGGGAGTCCCTGCCTTTGGGCTACCGGGAAACAGAAATTGAGCAGAAATGTGCAGAAAGGCGAAATGCTTTTCTTTAGAATTTCAGGTATCGCTATGGATACCTCCTACATTTAGGGACAATCAGGCTGCTTCCTCTTCGGGTGGACGGGTAATCCAGAAATTGTTGAACCCTTCCCCGGCCACCAGGTGAATTTTCCGTACGTTTAACATTTCAAGGATGGCCAGGAAATTAAAAATGACAAAAATTTTATCGGGGTTGGTTTGAATAATTTCAGTGAACGCAACCCTATTCTGCTGCGCCAGCATCTTTTCGATGAATAACTTCTGCTCTGCAATGGTATACTGGTATTGTACTACTTCGTGGGCATGGCTTTCCTGTTTCTGGATGTAGCGCAGCGAAACCCGCTGGTATACCTTCAGCAGGCGGTAGAGGTCGATATTCTGCAACTCCATCTCCACTTCCTGCCCGGAAGCAATGCTTTTTAATTCCTGTATTAAATTCCCGCGGGGAAACTTTTTGCTTCTTTCCTCTTCCATGGTGGCCATTTCTTTCACCACAGACTTATATTTTTTGTATTCTAGTAAATGTTTTACTAGTTCCTCCCTGGGATCGATTTCGTTGCCTTCTTCGTCAACTACCGTTCGGGGAAGCAGCATCTTGGCCTTAATTCGCATTAAAGTTGCGGTAACCAGGATAAATTCGCTGGCAACCTCTATATTCATGCGTTCTAGCTGATGAATATAATCGAGAAAGTCGCGGGTAATCTGGGCGATGGGGATATCGTGAATATCCAGTTCGTCGCGTTCAATAAAAAAAAGTAAAAGATCAAAAGGCCCTTCAAAAAGGGGGATTTTAATTTCAAAACTCACAAGGATAGTTTTTTTGAGATTCGTTTAATGCAATGCAACTTTAAATTTAGTTTGAATTGTTAATATATTGTTGCTTTTGCCCTGTTTTTCAAAAAAAGGCGTACGAATGTTCAAAACATTCGGTATTATGGCGAGTTTAAAAGCATAACTGCAAAATTTGAATACAATGTTAATTACACCTGGTAAACTGCTATCCAATATTGATAGCCCTGCAGATTTAAAGAAGCTGAATCCTGAACAACTGGTACAGCTTTCCGAGGAACTAAGGGAATTTATTATCGATACGGTATCGATATACGGTGGTCACTTCAGTGCCAGCCTTGGGGTAGTAGAACTTACGGTAGCTCTGCATTACGTACTTAATACCCCTGAAGACCAGTTAGTTTGGGATGTAGGACACCAGGCATACGGACATAAAATATTAACCGGCCGGCGCGATAATTTTCATACCAACCGCTTTTACGGGGGCTTATCTGGCTTCCCAAAACGAAGCGAGAGCGAATATGACACATTTGGTGTGGGGCACTCATCAACCTCAATTTCTGCAGCACTAGGTATGGCCCTGGGCGATAAGCAGTTAGGCCTCGACCAGCAGCATGTTGCCGTAATTGGCGACGGTGCCCTGACGGGTGGTCTGGCTTTTGAAGGGATGAACCACGCCGGCGTATCAGACTCGAATTTACTGATTATCCTGAACGACAACTGTATGTCGATCGACCCCAACGTGGGTGCGCTAAAGGATTATTTAACCGATATTACCACCTCACATACCTATAATAAGGTTAGAGGGGAAGTGTGGAACCTGTTAGGAAAATTGTCTAAATTTGGTACCAGCCCCCGTGAAGTGGTAGCCAAACTGGAACACAGCATTAAGTCGTACCTCCTGAAAAGCAGTAACCTGTTCGAATCGCTGAACCTGAGGTATTTTGGTCCGGTAGACGGTCACGACGTAGACCACCTGGTACACGTTTTAAACGACCTGAAAGATATCCCCGGCCCTAAAATTTTGCATTGCGTTACAACTAAAGGGAAAGGCTTTGCCCTGGCAGAAAAAGACCAGACCAAGTGGCACGCTCCGGGAACTTTCGATAAGGTAACCGGTGAAATTAGGAAGAAAGTACCTACCCAGCCCCAGCCACCCAAGTACCAGCAGGTGTTCGGCAATACAATCCTGGAGCTGGCCCGCGAGAACGAAAAAATTATGGGCATAACGCCCGCCATGCCTTCCGGGTCTTCCCTCAACATCATGATGAAAGAAATGCCCGATCGGGCTATTGACGTGGGAATTGCCGAACAGCATGCCGTTACGGTGTCGGCCGGGATGGCTACGCGGGGAATAATCCCTTTCTGTAACGTTTACAGTACGTTTATGCAACGAGCGTACGATCAGGTAATTCACGATGTATGTATTCAGAAGCTTCCCGTTATCTTCTGTCTCGATCGTGCCGGCTTTGCCGGGGCCGACGGGCCTACCCACCACGGTGCCTACGACCTGGCCTACATGCGTTGTTTGCCCAATATTGTAGTTTCGGCCCCCATGAATGAAGCTGAATTAAGAAATTTAATGTATACTGCTACTCAGTATAAAGACGGCCCTTTTTCTATCCGTTATCCTCGTGGCCAGGGCGTAATGCCGGAATGGCAAACACCGATGGAAACAATGGAAGTAGGAAAAGGTCGTATGATTGCTGACGGTGAAGATATAGCGATATTAACCATCGGGCACATTGGAAATTATGCCGTAGAAGCAGGAAAACAATTAGCTGATCAAGGATTATATCCTGCCCATTACGACATGCGCTTTGTAAAGCCCCTCGATGAGGAAATGCTACACGAAGTGTTTAGCCGCTTCAACAAAGTTATTACTGTTGAAGACGGCTGCCTGATGGGTGGATTCGGATCAGCTATTACTGAATTTATGATCGACCACGGATACATGGCTCAGGTGAAAAGACTGGGTATTCCTGACCGGATTGTAGAACACGGTACTCAACTGGATCTGCACCGTGAATGTGGCTTCGATCCGGAAGGTATAGCATTAGCAGTTACTGCAATGGCTGGTGTGGTAGCTCCGAGCTTAAATAAATAAGCTAATGTTACTAATGTTATGATACTGAAAAGGTCGTCGGTACCGACGGCCTTTTTCAGTTTTACTACAATGGGGTAGGGCAGTTGCTGGTAACATGCCGACAATACCTGAACATAACTATCGGAAACAACTATAAGCGAACAGGTGAACAGTTGTTAATCAGGAATACTTCATGATGAGGTAAAGGATTAAGTAAATCAATATACCGGTACCAAATGAAATGAAGGTACCAATGGCAAAAATAATCCTGATAATTTTGGGGTCCACGTCGAAGTAATTTCCGAGCCCTCCGCATACGCCCAAAGCCATCCGGTCTAAATACGAAAGTTCTAATCGTTTATCCATTGGGTAATTTTTGGTTAGTTACTAATATAGTATACTTATCAGACTAGCTTCGGGTTAACTTATTACAATCAGCAATTTGAAATTACCGTTAAATCAATTTTAATAACAGGAAAAAGGGAAGAGATGATTTATCGACGAAAGATCCGTTATTGTTTAACTACCTGGTTTAGGGGCGGCATAAACGAGCGTTTAACCGGGTAATAAATGGCTAACAGGCCAACAGTCCTTATTAGCGGAATATTACCATCAATTCGTCCTCCTCTACTAATTTACAACAATTAGGTAAACCGGTTGTGGCCTTCTTCTTTGGCCCGGTTCAGGAATTGCTTCACCATTTGCTCCTGATCCTTGCTGCAAATCAACAGTACGTTTTCATTTTCAATAACCATGTAATTATCCAACCCCTGGATAACAGCCAGTTTACCTTCGGGCATGCGGATAAATGAATTGCGGGTATCTTCCAGCAGCACTTCCCCCTGCACAATATTTCCGGATTTACCCTTTTCCTGCTGTTCGTAAATAGACTTCCAGGTGCCCAGGTCGGACCAGCCAAAGTCGGCCGGGATTACAAATACATTTTCCGCTTTCTCCAGGATGCCGTAATCGACCGATATATTTATGCAATTGGCATAAATCTGTTTAATCTTCTCTTCCTCCCGGCTGGTGTAATAATCATTCCTGCTATCGGCAAATAACTGGTTTACCCCGGGCAGGTAGTTGGCAAAGCTCTCGAGAATAGTTTTTACATTCCATACAAAGATGCCCGAATTCCACAGGAAGTTACCTTGTTTTAGGAAGTACTCTGCTGTTTCCTGGTTGGGCTTTTCTTTAAAAGCATCTACCTTATGAACCGACGTATTATTATACGTATGGGCCACTTTCGATTGCTCGTATTCAATGTAACCGTAGCCGGTATCGGGCCGGCTGGGGCGAATACCGAAAGTAACGATCAGGTCCTGTTTACTTACTGTTTCAAAGGCTGCTTCCACGATGCGGTTGAACTCCGGCTGGTTAATAATGAGGTGATCGGCCGGGGCTACAATTAGCCGGGCTTTAGCATCGCGGGTAGCGATTTTGTGGGCCGCATAGGCAATACAGGGTGCCGTATTGCGCAGGGCAGGCTCAAGCAAAAGCTGGTCGTTGGTAATTTCCGGTAATTGTTCCTTAACCAGGTCGTTATACACCGCGTTGGTGATAATATAAATCTGGCTGGCCGGACAGGTTTCTTTTAAACGATCGAAAGTAAGCTGGAGCAGTGATTTACCTACGCCCAGTACATCGTGAAACTGCTTGGGAAAAGCCTGGCGGCTCATGGGCCAGAGGCGGGTACCTACCCCTCCGGCCATAATCAGGGCATAATTAGTACTCATAATTAATTATTTTCCGATATTGGCATTTAGTACCAGAAAGCTACTATTCAGCAGTGTTTCCTTGTTATAAGTAAAAGGTTCTTCCGGGGTGTTGTACCGGAATACCCTGCCACCGGCTGCTTCAACCACTGCCTGCCCGGCAGCCGTATCCCATTCCATGGTAGGGCCGTGCCGGTAATAAATGTCAGCACTGGCCTCGGCAACCATGCAAAATTTTAGCGAACTCCCCCTCGAAATCGTTTCGGTAACGTTGAAACGGTTCAGTACTTCTTCTTCTTCGGGAGCAGCGTGGCTGCTGGACCGTACTGCTATCCGGTTTTTTTCTTTATCGGTAACCTGCAATTGAAGTGGCTCCTGGTTTCCCTGCTGTTTATAAGCGCCAGGTGCTCCGTTACTATTTACGCCGGGCATAATGCCGTAGTAAAAAACCTCATCTACCGGAGTATACACAATGCCGAAAGCTGGTGATTGCTGATGAATGAGGGCAATGTTCACGGTAAACTGGCCGTTTCGTTTAATAAATTCCTTGGTGCCGTCGAGCGGATCAACCAGCCAAAAGTAATTCCAGTTCTTTCGCTCTTCGTAGGCTACCTCCTTTGCGTCTTCCTCGGAAATAACTGGTATATCAGGATATAAATCCGCCAGCCCTTTCACAATAACCTCGTGGGCAGCCCTATCGGCCAGCGTGAGGGGTGAATCGTCAGCTTTGAAATCTACTACGCTGGAGAAGTCCTCCATTTGGTATATTTCCATTATTTTACTGCCTGCCAGGCGCGTTAATACCTTGAGTTGGTCAATTTCTAGTGTTTGCATAAAAAAATTATAGCTAAGCGAAGCTTTTGTTTGTTTGACAAGCCAAAAGTAAGTTAATTTTCAGCATTCAAAGAATTTTGAGGATAAACTCATTATTTTAACAATTAATTATGGCAGAAGAACAGCAGGCCAAAATACGCATTAACCTGAACGACCGGGAACTGGAAATTGAAGGCAGTGAAAGTTTTATCAGAACGCACGAAGAAGTAATTAGTAAATTCCTTACGTTATTGCAAGAAGAGCCTGCACCACCCCCTGTACCTGAAAATGAAACAGAGGAATTTAAACCTAAGGTAGCGCCCAGCCAGGGTAGTTTGTTCCCTCCCCGAACCAATCCACTCGATTCCATTCCCGATACGTTTGGTGAATTTTACCAGAAGGCTTCCAAGAATATTAACGATATCGATAAAATTCTACTGGGGGCCTTTTTTGTGCAGCATACCAACGGTTCTAACATGTTCACCACCCGTGAGGTTTCTTCCATATTAAAAGAACAGGGTATTCATTTAACTAACCCCTCGCATTCCATAAAGCTGAACCTGGATGCCAACCGTATATTCCTGGTAAAGAAAGGGCAGTTCCGGATCAGTGAAACCGGCATGGATCGAATGTATTCCATTTTACGCTAGCATTAACCTTCTCGCAATTCAGGTTATACCCTTACGAATGAACTACAGGATGAGGAAAATGGTACAACCGCGTTCCATTTCCTGATACTGCGCCGCGTCAGCGAGTATTTATGCCTCTCCGGTAATTACTGGTAAAGCAGCTTCCAGGCTGCCAAAAGTATATTCGGCCAGGGTTTCTACCCGTTCATTGCTAATCCGGATACAGCGGATGCCCAGCTTACGGGCCGGGATCAGGTCGCGCTCTTTATCCCCAACCATCCAGCAGTGCTCCGGTAACACTTCAAACCGGGCCATGGCTCTCTCCATCATTAAAGAACCCGGTTTTCGAGTTAGCGACTCCGAAACGGAAGGATGCCAGGGTGCATAGTAAATGGCATCGATTGCCTGCTGGCAGGCCCGCTGCAACTCTGCGTGGCATCCGTGCATTTGTTCCCGGGTGTAAATGCCTTTGGCTATGCCCGACTGGTTAGTTACAACCGCCAACCGGTAGCCGGCTTCCTTTAATTTTAGCAGGGTTTCCGGAATACCCGGGATAATTCGGAACGTTTCCGGGGAATAAGCATAATCCTTCCGGTCGTAATTGAGCACTCCGTCGCGGTCGATCAGGATGCATTTGTTAACAGTACTTTTCATCAATCTTTTCAAACCAGCGTCTTACCTTTGAGTTATTAATTGTAACTATTCGCGGAAAAGGATTCATGAAGCAATTTAGTGTCTTGAACTGAAAAAGAATAAAACGTAAGCTTTTCCTGAATAGGGGAAGTTTTTTATGCTTTTCGCATTAATAAGTAATTGTTTTCTTATATTATTATGACATTGAAAAAAAGTGACCCAATGCCTTCTAATAGTTGCCTTGTAATAATTCCCACTTACAATGAAAAAGAAAACATTGCTGAAATGCTTAGTGCAGTGCTTTCGCTGCCCATAGATTTCGACCTGCTCATTGTAGATGATGGTTCTCCTGACGGAACCGGTAACATAGTAGAATCATTTAAAGAGAAACACCCCCACCGGGTTTACCTCGAGAGGAGAACCGGGAAACTGGGACTGGGTACGGCCTACATTCACGGTTTTAAATTCGCCCTGAAAATGGGGTATCAGTATATTTTTGAAATGGACGCCGATTTTTCCCATAATCCTAAAGACCTGATAAAGTTATACACGGCTTGTGCGGAAGAAGGTCATGATTTGGCCGTGGGATCACGCTATATTCAGGGAGTAAACGTGGTAAACTGGCCCATGAGCCGGGTATTGATGTCGTACTTTGCCAGTTATTACGTGCGCATGATTACCGGGATGCCGCTACGCGATGCTACCGCCGGTTTCAAATGTTATCGAAGGGAGGTTCTGGAAACTATTAATCTGGACAAAATCAAGTTCGTGGGGTATGCCTTCCAGATTGAAATGAAATTCAAGGCCTGGTTGTATAAATTTTCTATTACGGAAGTGCCCATCATTTTTACCGATCGTACCCGCGGGGAATCTAAAATGTCGGGTTCTATTTTCTGGGAAGCCGCTTTCGGAGTGGTTTACATGAAATTCCGCAGCCTGTTCCGCCGGTTTAAACGCCAGCCGGTTGTAACCAATGCCTGACCGGAATATTGAACGGGCAAAAAATGCTTTCACATCCACTTACTGGTAAACAGCCCTAATTAAATCGGATAGCCTTAATAGGTTGCACGCGCATAATTAACAAAGTAGGCAGGTTCAACACTACAGCTATTAGTAGGAAAGTAAATACATTCAGCAAAAGAAGTACTGGAATGTCCCACTGTATGGGTACGTAGCTTACGTAGTAGTTTTCCGGGTCGAGGGGAATCAGCTTAAACTGCTGTTGTAATACCCCGAACGAAATGCCTGCCACATTTCCAATTACCATACCCTTAATAATCAGTTGCATACCGTTGTAGTGGAAAATGCGCCTGATCTGTTTATTAGATGCTCCCAAAGCTTTCAGCAAACCAATCATCGAAGTGCGTTCCATAATTAGTATAAGTAATATACTCACCATATTAAACGATGAAACAAACAGGATCAGGGCCAGGAAGATACGCACATTGTTACTAATCAGGCCCAGCCAATCGAATATTTGCAGGTATTTATCGCTGATCTTTTCCACGTACAGGGAATAATCCAGCTTCTGGTTCAACTGTTCGGTTACACTATTTAACTGGTCGAAATCGTTCACGTAAACTTCCAGTCCGCCAATCAGGGTATCGTTCCAGTTATTCAGTCGGCGCACCAGGTTAATATCGCCCAGGATAATCTGCTCGTCGAACTGCTCAATGCCGGTATTGTAAATACCCACAATATTCAACCGACGAGTACGGGGTGGATCCTGGATAAAATACACCAGGATGCTTTGCCCGGTATCCAGTTCCAGTTTGTTGGCAATGTAATCGCTAATTACTACCTCGCGCGAATAATCCTGAACGGTATCGTTCAGGCTGAACAGCCGGCCTTTTACCAGGTTCTTGCGAAAGCGGGTGGTATCGTAATCGGGGCCTATTCCCTTGTAAAGCACACCCATTACCTCTTCATTGGCCTTAATTAACCCGGCTTTATGGCTATACTTCTGAATATGGCTGATATTCTGGAACGTATCAGGATGCTGAATCAGCAGGTTATTTACAGATATGGGCTCTTCTTCCATTGAATTGTTCAATGAATAACGGGTTACCTGGATGTGCCCGCCCAGACTGAATACCTTCTGCTGAATTTCGCGCTGATACCCGCCCAGAATAAGAAAAGCGATGCTCATTAGCGCAATGCCAATAGCAATACTGGCTACAGCAATCCGGTTAATGGTTGCCGAGAAAGAATGTTGGCTGGCGTTAACAATTCGCCTGGATATAAAAAAAGGTAAATTCACAATAGTTTTTTGGTAAGGCCCTCAAAAGTACTGGGGATTATGAAAAAGAAAAAACCCGAACCGGCCTATCGGGGTTAATAGTAAACTATGATTGTTAAAACTGCTGTTCAGGCTATTGAAATTTGTGCTGAGCTGGGAATACGCCAGGCGGTGCTGTCGCCCGGATCACGAAGTGCGGCGTTAACGCTGGCCTGTACCCGGCATCCCAATGTTCAATGCCGCATTATCAGCGACGAGCGTTCGGCGGCTTTTATTGCTTTAGGCATGGCCGAATATACCCAAAAACCAGTTATCCTGGTGTGTACTTCCGGATCGGCAGCCTACAATTACGCCCCGGCAGTAGCAGAAGCGTTTTTTCGGCACATTCCGCTCCTCGTTTTCACGGCCGACCGGCCACCCGAATGGATCGACCAGCTCGATGGGCAAACCATCCGTCAGGAAAACATTTATGGCAATCACATCAAAAAAAGCTATACCCTGCCGGTTGGCCAGGAGGATATTGATTTATGGCATGCCGGTCGACAGGTAAGCGAAGCCGTTCAACAGGCTACGGAATTACCCGGAGGGCCAGTGCACTTGAATGTACCCGTACGGGAACCTTTTTACCCGGAGGCAGAAGAAGAAGCTACGGTCCGGCCGAAAACCATTCATACTTTCCGCCCGAACAAGGCATACAATTGGCAAAGCCTGGATGTCCTTACCCCCGAAATCCGTCAGTACCGGCGCATACTGATTGTTGCCGGGCAGGATAAGCCCAACCCTTTGCTTGCGCATGAATTGTTGCGCATTACTTCAAAACAAACCATTCCCGTGGTTGCCGATATTATTGCTAACCTGCACCAGGTACCCGGGGTTATTACCCGGCACGATACCTTCTTAATGAACCGCAACCGGGTAGAAGATTTACAGCCCGATCTGCTTATTACTTTCGGCCTTTCGGTCATTGCCAAGCAAATAAAGTTAATGTTGCGCCAGTTCACTCCACAGGCCCACTGGCACGTACAGGAAAGCGGAACCGCTGCCGATACTTACCAGGCACTAACGCGGGTAATTTATGCAGCACCGGTCGACTTTTTTAAAATAATTAATCCGGAAGAAACTGGCGATCAGGATTATTACCACGCCTGGCAGAAACGCAATGCGCAGGCCCGGAAGCAATTGCAAAAAGCCCTGTTATTGAACACCCCCGAAGAAAAAGCAGGCGAGTTTCATGCCGTTGAACAGGTGATTAATTTCCTGCCCGATACAGCTCACCTACACCTGGCCAATAGCATGGCTGTACGTTATGCCAATTACGTTGGCCTGGGCCAGCACCCGGATTCAGTGAGGGTGTTTGCTAACCGCGGCACCAGCGGCATTGATGGCAGCAACAGCACGGCAGTTGGAGTTTCAATGGCTTCTGCTCCGGCGTTGAATGTATTAATTACTGGCGATTTGGCGTTTTTTTACGATCGAAATGCGTTTTGGCACAATTACCTGTTGCCAAACCTGCGCATTGTTTTATTAAATAATCACGCCGGAGGAATTTTCAGAATCATCGACGGTCCTTCCCGCCAGCCCGAACTGGAAGAATACTTTGAAACCCATCAGTTGCTAAATGCTGAAAATACCGCTCGCGACTTTGGAATGAGCTATTCCAGGGTTACTATCCATAACCGGGAAGGGATTCAGCAACTGTACGAAACGTTACCGGATTTTTATGCAACCGGAAACAGCAATTCCTGCAAATTGCTGGAAATTGTTACCGAAAGCGCCGTAAACAAAGAGATTTTTGAAAAATTTAAACGTTCGGT
Organism: uncultured Roseivirgaceae bacterium; assembly: GCA_964542855.1. GTDB lineage: Bacteria > Bacteroidota > Bacteroidia > Cytophagales > Cyclobacteriaceae > CAZIWJ01. Next base: position 12,790 of record CAZIWJ010000007.1, on the reverse strand, counting down.
GAAAGAAGCGGCTATTTACTGAAGTATGGCAGTAAACCGTAAAACAGCTCTTCGCCGGGCGATCTTTTGCCGCCCCACAGGCTCCACGCGATAAAAACAAGTTTGAAAAATCCCGATAAGCATTCAGGTGTAATAATCTTGCCATTCTTCACCTGCCTTTAGTTCGTAAAATTTGCTTCTTGAATACTGCAATTGCGAGAGTACCGCAGCATTACATAACCATTGAGACATGAATTTTGTGAATTTTTTCAGCCCCCTTAGCCTACTGTTAATAGTAGTGTTTATTTCAGCCGAGCCAGCCTCAGCTCAGCAAACAAACAGCCCTGAAAGCAAGTCAGCCATAGAAGTAGATGATAACATCTGGCGCAACGGTATTATGGTTTCTGACGAACGCTATAAAAAGAACGTGCATACGCTAATTAATGTACTGCCCCGATTAATGGAGGTACGGGGAACGTCGTTCGAGTGGAACGCTAACCTGTTAAATTCGCAGAATAACGAACAGGCATTGCAATACGGTGTAATTGCACAGGAGCTGGAATCGGTATACCCGGAACTCGTTATTACTGAACCCAACGGGCTAAAAACGGTTAACTACCTCGGATTAATTCCTATTCTGCTGAAAGCTGTTCAGGAGCAGCAGGTACACATTAATGAAATGAGAGGGGTACAGTTGGAAGAAGAGCAAAACATGATGGAAATCCAGGAAAGACTGGATTTACAAAAAGAACTGAACAAGATTCATAAACAGAACTTCTCCCATATAGATAACCAGTTACAGGATGTGAGAGCTGAGAATAAGCAACTGAAAGAAGAATTATGGATTATTAAGCAGGCATTAGGCCTGGATTTAAATGCAAGTATAAAGTAGGTAAGAAAGCAACCACTTGCACTCAAAATTGGCTTTGTAATGAAGCTAAGTTGTTATGGGAGAGAAAAGCCCGGGTAGGTAACCCGGGCTTTTTTATTCCCCTTTGCGGTAAACGCTTACGATACTGCGATAAATGAAGTAAATAATCAGCACCAGTACCAGTAAACCGGCCCAGCTAAAAGGAATGGGGTTCTCGAGAATATTCATAATCCCCTTGTTGCCCGTAGAAGCAATGACCAGGGCAATGACTACCCCCATAAGGGCTTCACCGGTAATGAGCCCGGAAGCAAGCAGTAAACCGGACCGGTTACCGGCATTTGCAGACTTTTCCTGGTTTTCGCTTTTCGGGTTTTTACGGAAGTACCGGCTTATTACCCAGGCCAGCAATCCGCCGATGAAAATAGACGTATCCAGTTCAAGCGGAAGGTACAGGCCAACAGCTACAGCCAGCACGGGCATGCGGAACGAGGACTTTATTTTCTGGAGGTAGAGGTCGCCACTGATAACCAGCACCGCTATTACCGCACCAATGCTTACCATGTTCCAGGGTAGCCCTCCTCCAAAAATACCCACGGCTACACTCTGCATAAGGGTAGCCTGCGGGGCGGCCAGGGCATTCGGGGTTTCCGGGGTAGGGGCACCCAGTCCGAATCCCTGTAAAATGGCATCGAGCACCAGGGGAATGGCGGCGGCTCCGGCAATTACCCCAATCACTTGCATTATCTGTTGCTTGTAGGGGGTGGCCCCTAATTCATAACCCGCTTTTAAATCCTGCATGTTATCTCCGGCAATGGCAGCTGCACAACATACCACGGCACCAATTAAAATAGAAGCAGCGGCACCCCGGCCCGGATCATCGGTACCCATCAGCGTGGCCAGCAACAGGGCGGAAGCAAGAATAGTGGCAATGGTAACCCCGGAAATCGGGTTGTTGGAACTACCTACCAGCCCGGCCATATACCCGGCAACGGCTGAGAATAAAAAACCGGCAATAACCATAATTACGGCCATGAGCCCGGTAATGCTCACCTGCTGTATTTCGCGCTGGTAAATAATGAATACAGGAACAATAAGAATACCGATGCCAATAAGCACCCACGACATGGGAGTATCTATTTCAGTGCGCAGCTTTTCACCGGCTTTCTGCCCCGATTCCTTAAAAGCCGCCAGTCCCGACTGGAACGCATTGGTAAGCGACGAGCGCAGGTTAACAAGAGCCCATAACCCCCCTACTATCATGGCTCCCACACCCAGGTAACGAATTTGGCTGCTCCAGATCGCTCCACCTACTTCTTCAGCCCCGCTTAATCCTTCTGGAATGCCGTTGTAACCAATGTAGAGCGGAATAGCAACGTACCAGCTAATGGCCCCGCCCAGGAACACCAGGAAGGCAATGTTCAGCCCCACGATATAACCAACTGCAATCAGGGCCGGCGACAAATTCATGGAATAGTACAGGAATACCCTTTTATTCAGGATAGCCCCTACCGCAAAAACTTCTTTAAACAGGTTAAAGGCCGACCCCAGGCACAGCTTGAATAACCCACCAATTAAACTACCCTGGATCAGGAACTTTACCGACCTGCCGCCTTCCTCCCCGGTTTTCAGTACCTCAGCCGTAGCCATACCTTCGGGAAAAGTTAGCTTTTCTTTCACGATTAACGCTTTACGCAAAGGAATGGTAAACAGCACACCGAGTACCCCACCGGTTGCGGCGATCAGGGCGGTTTCCCAGTAGTTGAAATGGTCCCAGTATCCCATCAGCACCAGGGCTGGAATGGTGAAAATAACGCCCGCAGCTACAGACTCGCCAGCTGATGCGGCGGTTTGTACCAGGTTGTTTTCCAGCACATTGGAATTTCTGAAGAAGCGCAGTACCGCCATAGAAAGTACTGCGGCGGGAATAGAGGCAGAAACCGTTAACCCGGCAAACAAACCGAAATATACGTTGGCCGCTGCCAGTACAACCGATAAGGCTGCGCCCAGTAACATGGCCCGTACGGTCAGTTCCGGTAAGCTCTTTTTGGGGCTGATGTAAGGCTTGTGTTCGGAAGAAGGAGCTTCGCTGATCATGGAAAGGGAACATTATAAGTTGAATAAGGATTAGCAATATAGTATTATTCCGTACAGATGGGCAAACGACTGCCGCACGGAACTCATGAAACGGGAGTAGGGGAAACTGAACTTCCCAATTAATTTGTTTAATTTAAACGTTGCGTTTAACAAAATCGAGTATAATTCAAACATATGAAAAAGAGCTTAATCTGGATTTTTCTCTTCCTGGTTATTACCACCGCAGGCTGTAAAGAAGATGAGCCTGAAATACAAAAACAACCCGAACCAGACGAAGAAACCCGGTTGAAAGAAGCAGTGGTGCAGGTGATGGACCTGTGGTACCTGTGGTACGATGAAATGCCAGATATAAATATTAACCAGTACACCACCGCCCGGGAAGTGATGAACGCATTACGGCATCCGATGGATCCATGGAGCTCCATCCGGGAAGAAGAATCTTTCGATCAGTATTACGAGTCGGGCCAGTACGAAGGGTATGGGCTGGGACTAACCTTCGATGCTAACGATAACCTGAGGGTGCGGCTGGTATACGATGAGTCGGCTGCCGGAAGAGCTGGTATTAAACGTTCCTGGATTGTTAAAGCCATCAACGGCATCCCGGTTGGTAACCTGTCGGGCACCCAGTTAAACAGTGAACTCGATCAACCCCAGATGGCATTGACCCTGATCGATGAAAACGGTAACGAACTGGAAAAAAACCTGGCAGCCGGCAATGTTGGTATTAACACTGTTCTCCAGGATAGCATTTACCAGGTAGGTGAACAGAAAGTAGGCTACGTGGTTTTTAATAATTTTATAGAACCCTCAGTTGGTGAATTAAACGAGGTGTTCAGTACTTTCCAGGCTGCCGGTGGCATTGATGAACTGGTGCTGGACCTGCGCTATAATGGCGGAGGACGAGTGAACGTGGCTAATTACCTGGCTAGCAATATTCTCGGATCCCAGGGGGAAGGAAAAGATTTTGTGCAGTACCTGTTTAATGACGAACGGGCCGAAGTTAATAACAGTGCAGTAGCCTTCCAGGATGCAGCGTTTAATTTTAACCTGGATCGGTTATTTGTTATTGCTACCCGCAGCACGGCCTCGGCCAGCGAATTAATTATTAACGGCCTTCGCCCTTTTATAGATATAGTAGTAGTGGGCTCAAATACTTATGGCAAGCCCGTTGGAAGCATTGGAATACGCAGAAACGATGAATTCTATTCATTCATCCCGGAAGGATATGTAATCAGCCCCATCTGCTTTCGCCTGTCGAACGACCTGGGCGTGGCCAACTACTTCAACGGGATACCTGCCGATGCTATTGCACCGGACGACATCTCCAAACCCTGGGGCGATACCAACGAAGCCAGTTTGAACGAAGCGCTCTACTACATCCAGAACGGGGGGCCGTCTACTACTTCCCGTAAATTAATTAAGCAGCCCAGCCGAACCATCGATTACGAAGGGCTGCGCTTTGAAATTGGCGCGTTTTAAAAAAAAATTATTTTGCCAGCACAGGCTGGGGCGTATCGTAAAAAGACGCTTTTCTTTATTCACAGACTACCGCATTGGAGCAACTCTTTTCTACCAATTGAAAAAGATATTACTAATTTTGAGTCTATGAATTCAAAGAAAAATACCCTCTTCCTTCTCGATGCAATGGCGCTGATTTATCGCGCCCACTTCGCCTTTTCTAAAAACCCCAGAGTCAACTCCAAAGGAATGAATACCGGGGCAGCCCTGGGGTTCACCAATTCGTTGTGGGATATTATCAGTAATGAGCAGCCCACCCACATTGCTGTTGCCTTCGATGCCGATGGCCCTACTTTCCGTCACGATCAATACCAGGAATACAAGGCCAACCGGGAAGAGCAACCTGAAGATATCAGGGTAGCCATCCCTTACGTAAAAAAAATAGTTGAGGCATTTAATATTAAAGGGCTGGAACTGAAAGGGTACGAAGCCGATGATATCATAGGTACATTTGCCAAAAAAGCCTCCGCTGAAGGCTATGAAGTGTTCATGATGACCCCGGATAAAGATTATTGCCAGCTGGTAGATGAGCGTATTAAACTCTACAAGCCGGCCTACATGGGCAATAGCGTGGAAGTACTCGGAGTTGAAGAAGTGCTGAAAAAATTCGATATCGATAAAGTAGAACAGGTTTGCGATATCCTGGGGTTACAGGGCGACAGCGTGGATAACATTCCCGGTATTCCCGGAATCGGTGCCAAAACAGCGTCTAAGTTGCTAAAGCAGTTTGGCAGCGTTGAAGCCATTGTAGCAGGAGCCGACCAGCTTAAGGGTAAGCAAAAGGAAAAGATTACCGAGTATGGTAAGCAGGGCATTTTGTCGAAGGAGCTGGCAACCATTGATACCTCGGTACCCCTCGATTTCAACGCCGATAGCCTGGAATACTCTTCACCCGATGAAGAACAACTCCGGGGGCTGTTCCACGAACTGGAATTCCGTACCCTGGGTAAACGCGTATTCGGAGAAGAACCCGGCCAGCCGGCTTCATTCAGGCAAACCAGCCTTTTCGGGCAGGAGAAAGAAAAAGCGGCCGATAAAGAATTAAAAACCATTGCTTCTGTTAATCATGATTACATTTTAGTAGACAGTGACGAAAAAAAAGATAAGCTGCTGGCTGCATTGAGGAAAACCGATGCTTACTGCTTCGATACTGAAACCGATAGCCTGGTAGCCCAGAAAGCAAACCTGGTTGGCATTTCCTTTGCTATGAAGCCCCACGAAGCCTGGTACATTCCGGTATCCGGTGATTTTGATACTGCTAAAAAAGAAGTGGAAACCTTCCGGGAGGTGCTAGAGTCGGATGAAAAGCTGATTATCGGGCAGAACCTAAAATACGACCTGCTGGTGCTGCGCAAATACGGAATCAGGGTAGGGAAAAACTTGTTCGATACCATGGTTGCCCACTACCTTATCGACCCCGAAGGTCGGCATAACATGAACGCGTTAGCAGAAAACTACCTCGACTACGAGCCGGTGTCAATCGAATCGCTAATCGGTGGAAAAGGGAAAAACCAGGGCAGCATGCGCGATGTACCGCTCAACAAACTTGCCGAGTATGCCGGGGAAGATGCCGACATTACCCTGCAACTGAAAGAAAAGCTGGAACCTCTCCTGAAAAAGAACGAGCTGCAAAAGCTATTCTACGAAGTAGAAATTCCGCTGATCCCGGTACTTACTGAAATGGAATACGAAGGCATCCGGGTTAACGACGAAACCCTGAAGCAGACTTCCAGGGAACTGGGTGAAGATATAACAGCCATTGAAAAAGAAGTTTTTGAAATGGCCGGTGAATCGTTCAACATTGGCTCACCCAAGCAACTTGGTGATATCCTTTTCGATAAACTGAAACTTGACGATAAGCCGAAAAAAACCAAATCGGGGCAGTACGCTACCGGAGAGGAAATTCTCAGTAAGCTGGCCATTGAGCATAAAATTGCCTCCCGGATTCTCGACTACCGCGAGCTGGTAAAGCTGAAGAATACCTATGTGGATGCGCTCCCCAAGCTAATTTATAAGCGCGATCAGCGCATTCATACTTCGTTTAACCAGACGGTAACCTCTACAGGCCGGCTGAGTTCCACGAACCCGAACTTGCAAAATATCCCCATCCGAACGGAAAAAGGCCGTTTAATCCGAAGGGCTTTCGAACCCCGCAGCAAAGACTTTACCCTGATGGCTGCCGATTATTCACAAATAGAGCTCCGCATTATGGCCGCCTTTGCTGAAGATGAAAGCATGATTGAAGCCTTTCAGAACGGTAGAGATATTCATGCAACCACGGCCAGCAAAATTTTCAAGATTTCGCTCGATGAAGTAGATAAAGATATGCGCCGGAAAGCCAAAACGGCCAACTTTGGAATCATATACGGTATTTCTGCCTTTGGCCTTTCGCAGCGGCTCAGCATTCCCCGTAGCGAGGCATCAGATATCATTAAAGCCTATTTTGAAGAGTTCCCCGCGGTAAAAGCCTACATGGATAAGGTGAAGGAAGAAGCCCGCAAAACCGGGTATGTAAGCACCCACATGGGGCGTAAGCGTTTTCTGCGCGACATCAATTCGGCTAATAATACCCTGAAAGGCTACGCCGAACGGAACGCCATTAACACCCCGATTCAGGGAAGTGCAGCCGATATGATTAAAGTAGCCATGGTAAACGTTTTCCGGTGGATGACCCGGGAAAAGCTACAATCGCAAATGATTTTGCAGGTTCACGATGAACTGGTTTTCGACGTGCATAAAAACGAAAAAGACGTGATGAAAGAAAACGTGGTTCGCCTGATGAAAGAAGCAATGCCCCTTCAGGTACCCATGGAAGTGGAAGCCGGATTTGCCGATAACTGGCTAGACGCCCACTAAAAGCGGGCAGCCATGAGCAGATTAAGGTCTTTGTGCTTCATGCCCATTTTCCGGGCTACGTTCGGGTGGGTTAGGTTACCCCGGTAGGTATACACCCCGTTCATAAACCAGCGATTGGCGTAAATCATGTTGTCGATGCCCCCTACGTCGTGAATCTTCTGGATAATGGGCGAAAAGATATTACTTAGTGCCTGGCTGGCGGTGCGGGCCACGCGAGAAGGAATATTCGGAATACAGTAATGAATTACGTTATACTTCCTGAAAACAGGTTTCTGAAAAGTGGTCAGTTCCGAAGTTTCCACGCACCCGCCCTGGTCAATACTGACGTCAATAATTACCGACTCCTGTTTCATGTTCGCTACCATCTCCTCGCTAACCACTACCGGGCTGCGGCCGGTTTCCGAACGGATAGCCCCAATTACCACATCGGCGCTTTCCAAACATTCGGCCAGTGTGGCTTCATCCATGGTTGAGGTGAATACCTGGTGGCCCAAAGCCTGTTTAATCCGTTTCAGCTTGTACAGCTGGCTGTCGAATATCTGGATCTGTGCCCCGAAACCAATAGCGGCCCGGGCGGCATATTCTCCCACCGTACCTGCTCCCAATATTACAACCCGGGTAGGAGGTACCCCGGTAATTCCACCCAGAATAATTCCTTTTCCTTGCGATACACTGGATAAATAATGAGCGGCAATCATCATTACGGTACTTCCGGCTATTTCGCTCATGGCCCGGACAACCGGCATGCTGCCCACTACATCTTCCAGGTATTCAAAGGCCACGGCCGTAATGCGCTTGCGGTTCATGGCCTGGATGTACTCGGGGGTCTGGTTACCCAGCTGCAGCGCAGAAATAAGCGTAGACCCAGCTTTCATTAACTCAATTTCTTCCAGGGTTGGAGGTTCAACTTTTAACACGATACTGGCTTCAAGGGCTTCCCTGGCACTGTAAACAATTTTTGCGCCGGCATCGCTGTACGTATTATCGGCAAAATTGGCCGAAACACCGGAGTTAGCCTCAATTTTAATGGTGTGCCCATTCTGAACCAGTACTACTACTGCTTCCGGGGTTAACGGAATGCGCCGCTCCTGCATGGCTATTTCATTTGGAATGCCAATTTCCAATGACTTTTTTCCTTCTGCCACAACGGCCACCTGCTCCTGGGGGTATAGCGCCTGCTCCTGGGCGAGTTCTTTAATGTCGGATTTTGAACGCTCGGTCATATTCTTCTGGTCTCTAGCTTTCTGGTGTCGGGGGTTAGTAATTCCAGTTGAACCTGCAAAAATGAATCAGGCAACAGGTTAGCAATTTTTTCAGGCCATTCTACCAGGCACAGACTACCCGAATAGAAATATTCAGCTATACCGGCATCCAGAGCTTCTTCCTCATGGTTTATCCGATAGCAATCGAAGTGGTAAACCGGATTCCCGTGTAGGTCTGCATATTCATTTACCAGTGCAAATGTAGGACTATTCATCTGATCTACAATACCCATTTTCTTGCCCAGGGCCCTGATTAAGGTAGTTTTCCCTGAACCCATGATACCATAAAATGCCCATACCTTTTCATCGCCTGCCACTTCTAAAAGCTTACCGGCGGCCTGCTGAATGTTATTCAAATCATAAGTCATTTCCAATGAGCTAGCTGCTTTTAGGGTGCAGAACAACAAAAGGCACGATTACTTCCTCCAGCGATATCCCTCCGTGCTGGAATGTATCGCGGTAATACTTTGCATAATAGTTGTAATTATTGGGGTAAGCAAAAAAGGTATCTTGTGTAGCGAATACATAAGTGGTAGAAACATTTGTTTTGGGAAGGTTATAGGCCGTGGGGTCGTTCATGGTGAATACCTTGTTGCTGGAGCAGTTCAGATTTTTACCCTGCTTGTACCGTAAGTTGGTGTTGGTGTTCCGGTCGCCAATAATTTTAACCGGTTTTTGTACCCGGATGGTTCCGTGATCGGTAGTAAGTACCACCCGGATTCCCAGTGAGGAAAGTTTTTTCAGCATATCGAGCAGGGGCGAGTGAAGAAACCACGAACGGGTAATGGAACGATAAGCCGCTTCGTCGGGGGCCAGGTCGCGGATCATCTGCAGGTCGGTGCGGGCATGCGACAACATATCCACAAAGTTGTAAACTACTGCATTCAGCGGATTATGCAGCAGGTTCTTTAGGTTATCGATGAGCTGCCTGCCCTGTTGGGTATGAACGATTTTATGATAACTGGTTTTAATATCCAGCTTCCTGCGCTTCAGCTGGTGTTGTAGGAACTGGTGTTCGGCGTTATTCTTTCCTTCTTCTTCGGTATCATTTACCCATAAGTCGGGGTGCTTTTTTGCCATTTCCGAAGGCATCTGTCCGGAAAAAACCGCATTCCGGGCAAAAGCCGTCGTGGTAGGTAGAATAGAGAAGTAAGCCTGCTCGTCTGCCACATTGAAATAATCCGTAATAATCGGTTCCAGTATTTTCCACTGGTCGTAGCGCAGGTTGTCAATGACGATGAAAAAAAGCGTTTCACTTTCCGCTAGCAGCGGGAACACCTTTTTGTTCATTAACTGATGCGAAAGAACGGGCTTGTCACTCTCGGGGTCGGTGAGCCAGCCGTGGTAATGGTCGTCGATAAACCGGGCAAAACTGGCGTTGGCTTCCTCTTTTTGCATGTTAAGAACTTCCGACATGCTCTTGTCTTCTGTTTCATCAATCTTTAGCTCCCAGTATACCAGTTTCTTGTAAATATCTACCCATTCCTCGTGCGACATATCATCGGAAAACGCCATACTGATATTCTGAAAGTCCTGCTGGTAACTCTGGTTGGTTTTTGCCGATACCAGGCGCTTATTATCGAGTATTTTCTTCACCGAAAGCAAAATTTGGTTTGGGTTCAGCGGTTTAATCAGGTAATCGCTTATTTTGGCGCCGATGGCCTGCTCCATGATCATTTCCTCCTCGCTCTTGGTTATCATAATTACCGGAAGGCTGGGGCGGATTTCCTTAATTTTCTCCAGTGTTTCCAGGCCGGTCATGCCGGGCATATTTTCGTCCAGGAAAATTACATCAAATTGATCCTGTTCCACCGCATCGAGCGCATCGGCCCCGCTGTTTACCGTAATAACCTGATAACCTTTATTCTCCAGGAATAAGGTATGTGGTTTTAGCAGGTCAATTTCGTCGTCGGCCCATAAAATCTTGTAGCTTTGCATGGTGGCAGGGTTACTGGTTTACTGTTTCTTACAATATAAACAAGCCAGGGGCTTTTATAGTATGTATTCCAGAGCCGAATAATATTTTCTATTGGAAGGAAACAAGAAAAAAGTATTCAACGATCCGGTGTACGGGTTTATTAATCTGTACAGCGACAGGGTGTACGAAATTATCATGCACCCTTATGTACAACGGTTACGACGGATAAAACAGCTGGGTTTAACCGAGTTGGTGTACCCGGGCGCCACGCACACCCGATTCCATCATGCGCTGGGGGCCATGCACCTGATGCAAGTCGCCCTCGATAGCCTGAGGAGTAAACAACTGGAAATCAGCGATGAGGAGTTCGAAGCCACGCTTATTGCTATTTTGCTCCACGACGTAGGGCACAGTCCCTTCTCCCACGCCCTGGAATACACCCTGGTTCCTGAACACAGCCACGAGTACTTTTCACAGCAAATCATGGCTAAACTAATAGTAACTTTTGGTAAACCTGTTCAGCTGGCCTACGATATTTTCACCGACCGCTACGAGCGGCATTTCTTTCACCAGCTGGTATCTGGCCAGCTCGATATAGACCGCCTCGACTACCTGAAGCGCGATTGTTTCTACACCGGGGTTTCGGAAGGGGCCATCGGTGCCGACCGGATTATTAAAATGCTCTACGTTGCCAACGATAACCTGGTGGTTGAGCAAAAAGGGATTTACAGTATTGAAAATTTTCTCTACGCCCGCCGGCTCATGTACTGGCAGGTGTACCTGCATAAAACAAGCATCAGCGCCGAACGCATGCTGGTAGCCCTGTTGAACCGCGCCCGGGTTTTAATTAACCGGGGCGCAGAGGTGTTTGCCGGCGATTCCCTGCGTTACCTGTTAAGCAGGGCTTACCGGGAAGGCGGGGTTATTGAGCCGGCTACCCTGCTGAAACACTACACCGAACTGGATGATCACGACATCTGGTATGCCATTAAACAATGGGTGAATCATGAAGATGTAGTGCTGAGTAAATTGAGTAACTGGATAATTAACCGGAATCTGTTCCGGATCCGGCTAAACGATAACCGGGCAGCAGCCTCCCGGTTAAACCAGGTAAAGCAAGAGATAAGCAGGCAAATGGGGGTTGGAGAAGAAGAAGCTACCTTTTTCTACGAGCAGGGCGAAGTAAGCAATGCAGCCTATCACGGATTAAACGAACCTATTCGTATATTAACCAAAAGTGGGCAGGTTGAGGTACTGGAACAGGCATCTGATTTACCAAATTTTAGCGCAATGACCAAAATTGTAAAAAAATATTATCTATGCTGGCCTAAAGGAGTAAATTTGCCAAATTAATAAGTAGGAAATATTTTAGTGAATGGTTGAATTTACACTAAAGGTTGTAGCGCAATTAATCCAGGGTAGGGTAGAAGGCAATGAAGAAGAGAAGGTACACAGCGTAGCTTCTATAGAAGAAGCCGGTCCGGGTACCATCGCTTTTTTATCGAATCCCAAATACGAACCCTACATTTACAACAGCAGGGCCTCCGCGGTAATTGTAGCAGATACGTTTAAACCGAAAAATGAAATCCGTACTTCCCTTATCCGGGTAAAAGACCCCTACGTGGCGTTCTCACAATTACTGGATGCATACAAAGAGCAGATTACCGATAGTAAAACCGGTATTGAACAACCTTCTTTCATTGATGAAAGTGCTGAAATTGGCCAGGATGTATACATTGGCGCCTTTGCCTACATTGGCAAAAATACCCGCATTGCCGACCGTGTAAAAATTTACCCGAACACTTACGTGGGCAACCAGGTAACCGTTGGTGAGGATACCACCCTTTTTGCCGGGGTGAAAGTTTACGAGCGTACGGTTATCGGTAAATCCTGTACTATTCATGCCGGGGTGGTAATCGGTAGCGACGGCTTTGGCTTTGCCCCGCAGCGCGATGGTTCTTACAAAACCATTCCCCAACTTGGTAATGTTATTATTGGCGACCACGTTGATATTGGTGCCAATACCACCGTTGACCGGGCCACGTTTTCATCAACCCGGCTAAATGAGGGCGTTAAACTCGATAATCATGTTCAGGTGGGGCATAATGTGGAAATTGGCAGCCATACGGTGGTAGCGGCATTAACCGGGATTGCCGGGTCGGCGAAAATAGGTAAATTCTGCCAGGTTGGTGGCCAGGTAGGCATCGGCGGGCACATTAGAATTGCCGACAAAACCCAGATCGGGGCGCAGTCAGGAGTGGGTAAATCGGTGAAACAAACCGGAACTGTTCT
>CAZIWJ010000006.1:0-32346 GCA_964542855.1 uncultured Roseivirgaceae bacterium | reverse complement strand
AATTAAAGAGAACGTGATCTTCGATAAGCACAGGGGAAGGGTTTATTACAAAATCCAGTCTGTGAAAATGATCCTGCCACCGGAAAATTTCCCTGAAACCGGTTTATTGAAAGAGGTGGCAACTTTCCGGTACAAAGATTTGCACCGGTTGTTCATGGAAAACCCCGATAAGGCAATCTGGGTGAACAACTACAACGATGCGGAACATAGAAATCTCGCTGAAGCTTTTGAGTTACGATTGTTCGATGGCCGTGTTGTAAAATATTCTAATCCTGATAATGAATACATTATTGACATGGAAGATGGCGATCCTCGATCGGCCCTGCTCCGTTCAATGGAATACGAGTATGAATTGCTGGAAAGAGAGCATATGCTCTGGGAGTACTAACAATCATTTATTACTGGTACATGGAAAAGGAGCCTTCGGGCTCCTTTTTTGTTGGTGATCAGTACAAAATACCAAAACACATTTACACTCCCACGGCTAAAGCAAGTGGGATTTAGCTCGTTAGCTTATAACCTGCCGAAGGATACGGGAGGTGCCTTTTATTGTTCCCTGTCCATATAACTGCCCATTAACTCCAGGTATTTTTTCAGTTCCAGCAGGTGCTCCTGCTTTTGCGGGCCTTCTTCCAGCTCTTTAGCGTTCATGGCATTAACCTTGGCCCTTACGTTAGCCCGAAAGCACTTATAATAATTATACAGCCTGCGGGTATCGGCGTCAGGCTCGGGCTGCCCGGAGAACTCCCGGGAATAAATGCTGTAAAACAGGTCGCTTAAATCGGGCCGCCCCCACATGTCGAGGTCCATGCAAAGGTAGGCAACATCGTTTAACACATCAGAATAACGAAAGTCTGTATTAAATTCAATGCAATCGAAAATAACCGGATCTTCGTACAGGAAAATATTCTTGCTGTGTAAATCACCGTGGCAGTCGCGAACCAGCCCGTCCCGGTGCCGCTGTTCAATAACCCCGGCATGGTTATGCAAAAACCGGTCAGACCACCGCACACTTTGGTCAATCAGCTGGTTGTACTGCTGCCCGAGGTGTTGCTGAACAACCGGTTTAATATCTACAATGCGATTAAACCGCTCCTTGTACTGGTCGATTGAAAAGTCCAGGTTTATCACTTCTGCCTGCTGGTGAAAAGGGATAATTTTGTTAGCCAGGGCGCGGATATGCCGTTCTTCCACTACTTTCTGCTCCAGCAACCGGTGCATCTCTTTTGAAGAATCCATACGATTCATTTTCAGGGCGTAATCAATAATTTCTCCCTGCTGCTGCCCGATACACAGGTTGTTTTCCGGTGTTCGCACTACCGGTAATACATCGAGGTACATGTTGTGAGCCAGGCGCCGGTTCAGGTTCAGTTCCTGAAAGCAGTAGAATCTTCTTTTTTCAAGGGTAGAAAAGTCCAGGAAAGAAACGCGAATGGTCTTCTTTAGCTTGTAAACGTAGGTATTTCCCATGATTACAAAGGAAATATGCGTTTCAATGAGCCGGGTACTATCCGATTCGGGGTTGGGAGGAGGCGTATCTTCGTAGCAGGGGTTTGCCAGTAACTCCCGGATCTGTTCATGATTCATATCCGATGTATTTTTTTACCTGTGAAACCATGTTTTCAAGCGTGAGTTTACCCGAGTCGAGGGTTAGCAGCGGAAAATCAGGTGGGTTAAACTGTTCTTTCAGGGTGAGATACACGGAGAAATCAGCTTCTGTGAAATCGCGTTTTTTGCTAACCCGCTGGTAAGTAATGTCTTCACTGGCGGTCATTAATATCCAGCGAATTTCCTGCGAGTGATCGGCCGCATATTCCAGCACCGTTCGTTGGTATTCAGTATGGGTGTACGTAGCATCGAGGATAACTACCGGGTTCTTTTTAAGTACTTCGTCGGCTCGCTTTATCATTTCCCGGTAAATAAAAAGCCGATCTTCAGGGTTATACTGCCCGAGCTTATTCAACTCGGTACGAACCTCGTCGCTACTGATGTGAGGGAAAGCCAATTGCCGGGCGAGGTGTTGCGCAAAGTACGTTTTTCCAGATCCGGGAAGGCCAAAGGTAACGATGATCATGTGGGGTTAAAGGTTTAAAAAGTTATACTGTATAATTTTATCTAGTATAAGTTGTGTAAAAAAAATATTCATTGCATTGAAAGTTTCATGCAAACTGTGTTTTTTTTATTAAGTTTAGTATGTGGCGGAATTTTACCGGTTATGTCCCGACATGCTGGCAGCAAGTTCAGCCTTGTACGAGGCCGTTAAGCTACTATGCAAGTATAAGAAAATCTGTTAACCTGCCTACCCGGCAATTTTTCTCATGCTTGAAAAAGAATAGCAGAATACGAGCACGAGCGTACATTATTTATCAACATACATCTTTTCACTCATGCGAAAAGCACCGGACATCAGTGATGAACTGCACGTAAACATACGCAATGAACATCACAAAACAGCTCTGAACCTATTTTTTACTAATAACTGGCTTACTGGCATACACAACCGTGCACTGAAAGACTTTGGTATTACCATCCAGCAGCACAACATTCTGCGTACCCTAAAATCGGCCCATCCCAATCCGTGCACTATAGGAACTATTAAAAAAGGAATGATCGAGCGCCTATCCGATGTTTCCCGGGTAGTGGATAACATGAAGAAGAAAAAGCTGATTAACCGGTACCACAGTGAAGAAGACCGGCGGGTGGTGCATGTTTATATCACCGACAAGGGTTTAAAGATTCTTAAATCGCTGGAAGAAGTGAATGACTACCTCGATAATTGCGTTGCACACCTGAGTATGGAAGAAATTGAACAATTGAATTTTCTCCTTAACAAGCTACGTGGTGAGCACAGGAACTAATTGTTAATAATCCTTTTTAATTCTTCAATATGTGTTAAATTTAAACACGCACGAAAGTATTTTTTAATTATGGGCTGGTTACTGCTCTTCTTTATCCTTATAATTATTTATCTGTACATGTACGATCCGCTGGTTATCAACTGGGGGAGTACGCCGGATGAAATGAATCTGGAACTTCCGGGTGAAGAGATGATTGATGAAACAACCCGTAAAACAACCAAAGCGGTTAGCATCCGGGCCAACGGAAATGAAATCTGGTACTGGCTCAGGCATCCGGAACTGGAGTTTTTCGCCGAGAATGGCACCCGCTTTCCGTTCGAGGAACTGGATGTGGGCGATATCGTTAACTTCCATCCCCGTGGCAGCATGATGCTGGCACAGGTACTTCCCGACAAAACCCTCGTGTTTATTCGTAACGACGATGGAAAACGCACCATCGTAAACAATGCTCCCCTGCTGGTGTGCTGGATTATACACGTTTACCACAGCCCTTCGGGCGATACCCGCCTCATTTCACGTTTGCGCTACCACGAACCGCATTCCTTGCAGGCAGTTATCGACAATTATATGATCCATCTCTACAGCTTTCTTTCCGAAAGAAAGCTGCTGTTGCGAATTAAGCGAAGCGCTGAAAAGCAATCTGAACGGTATCGCTTACCCATGTAATCCGTAGCATTCCCGGTTAATTTTACCCTGCTGTTCACCCAGTTCAGGTAAATAACTTCAGGAATGGTTACCTTCCTTACCACACGTAGCTCATTATATGCCGGAACCGAAGCGGGTCAGCTATTCACAGTAGAAAAAAGGGATGCCCGTAACCCCGGGTTGCCAATATTACTAGTAATAATTTCCCGTGCGGTTACATCAACTGCATCAGCGTAAATCTCAACCAACCTGAAAACACGTTCGCAGTATTTTCTAACTGCCGGGTGCTGAGTATATTTTTCAGCAGCGATGGCGAAGCTGGCTGGCAACAGGTAAGAGGAAACCTCGATAAAGTATTATAATAACTTCAGTTCGGGCTTTCGGTAAACGGGCAGGCCCGGTATACGGCGTGGGGAAACCCGGTACACCCGACCGGGATGTACCGGGTTAGTCTGAGAAACGAGAATGCCGCAGTAGTAAAATAGATTATAAAAAAACTGAATAAACGCAGCGTTAATATTACACTTGTACTGAAAGGCGGGGGGTAAAAAAGATAGCAAAGGGTAGAGGGCGTATCTTGCGTGCATAAACTACTCAACTTGTGTGAGTTAAGCATATGCGGCCTTTACTAATTATTCTCTTCGTTATTACGGCAACCCAGTTGCAGGCACAGCAGCGCCCGCCGTATAGCCATTTCTTTCTCAACCCCTACTACACCAATCCTGCTATTGCAGGAACGGCCGGGAGTACGGAAATTCACCTGAATCACCGCCGGCAGTGGATTGGTATCGACGGGGCCCCGGTTGTGTCTGGGGTTACGTTTCATACCTCCTTCGATAATAACCTCAGTTTTGGAGTAAACGGCTATAATTACAGTCGCGGATTGATATCTACCACCTCGTTACTGCCTTCAATCGGGTACAGTGTAGACCTGGGAAGGGATCAGCGCCTGGCTTTCGGACTAGCCGTGGGTGGTGGCAGTAACGGATTTAACATCAACGAGGCATCCAACCCGAACGACCAGGCATTGCTTAATAACAGCAATAGCTACTTCTTCATGGACGGACAGTTCGGAATCAGCTACCAGAATCAGGGATTAAATATTGGGTTTGCCCTGCCCCAGTTGTTATCGCGAGGGGTAACGAATGAAAATACTTTTAACCGGGGAACGATTGAGCCCACTCAGCAAATGGTAGGTCATGCCAGTTACCGGATTACGATACCCGACGCTCGTGTGGCCATTATTCCTTATGCGTGGTACAGCCTTTACGACTCGTTACAGAACCAGTTTGAAGCCGGGTTAACCGCCCAGTTCAATGATCTGGTTTACGCCGGAGGGGGGTACCGGCAAAATTATGGCCCTCAGTTTATGCTGGGGTTTCGCATCAACAACGATATCAGCGTGGGTTACGCCTACGAACTGGCCGGGGAACAAGCAGAAAGCATTGGCCAGGGAACCCACGAAGTTCATTTGAGCTTTCGCTTTCCTAAAAGGAAAAAAGAACCGGTTACTGAAGCCGAGCCGGAAAAGGACGAAGAAGTGCTGGCGAAAAAAGAACCGGCAGAGGAACAGGAACCTGAGCCCGATGCTGAACAAAGCACCGGGGAGCCGGCAAACCAGGAGAACGGCGCTACCGTGGTAAACGACTTACCGGAAAATGAACCCGATCCGGAACCAGAACCAGAGCCCGCACCTGAACCCCCGGCGGTACGCCTGCAAATGGGGAACCACCCGAAAGAGATGCAACCGGGTTTTTACGTGATATCGGGGGTTTTCTCGTCGGCTGAGAACGCGGAAAAACAAATTGAGCGCTACCGGCAGGCAAACTACCCGGCCGATTATGCTTATGTAAGTGAAAAAGGGTATTATTACGTGTACATTTACAGGGGAAACCAGGTGCAGGAAACCCGGAGTCGGCGCAACGAATTCAGAACCCGGGAACTGTTTAGCGATGCCTGGCTGTTGGAAATTTACCCGTAACCGGTTTCCGCCAAGATAACTTTTTTATATGGCCCATATTGTTCCCCCGGCAATAGAAGAATATGCCATGCAACATAGTACACCCGAAAGTGAGTTGCTGGAGCAAATTAACCGGGAAACCTACCTTAAAGTACTGCAACCTCATATGCTTTCAGGACCCCTGCAAGGGGCCTTTCTGCAGATGATGGTCCGCCTCCTAAAGCCCCGGCGCATTTTAGAACTGGGTACTTACACCGGTTACGCTACGCTTTGCATGGCCCGGGCTATGCCGGAAGGGGCCCGGCTTATTACTATCGACAAGAACGAGGAACTGAAAGAACAGGTAGAACAATACCTTGAAAAAGCAGCAGTTGCTCACGCTGTGGAGTACCACATTGGCCGGGCCGAACAGGTTATCGATTCCCTGGAAGGCAATTTTGACCTGGTGTTCATCGATGCCGATAAAGCCAACAACCTGGTTTACTATCAGAAAATTATTGACCGGGTAAATACCGGCGGACTAATTATTGCCGATAATGTGCTCTGGAAAGGACGTGTGCTGGAGGAAGAAGGCAATGAAAAGGGGCACACCCGCAATATAAAGAAGTTTAATGCTTACGTAGCCTCCGACAGCCGGGTGGAAACCGTAATGCTACCGCTCCGGGATGGCTTGCTTTTAGCCTACAAATTGTAAAATTTGTGTATAATCTTGTAATGAAAGCCATTCCTTTGGCGTTAGGAGCAGTAATGAAAAGAATAGTTTTTTTACTCTTAGTAGCAGCGGTACTGGAACCGGTTGTGGCTCAGCAAACGGTAACTGTTCCTTCTAAAATCAGGTTTGCTAACCTTCAGTTACGCCTGAGTGATAAGGCAGTAAACATTGTTCAGGCTAATGTAAATTCCCTCATGCGGTCGCCCACTTATTTTAAGCGTAAGGTAGACCAGATGAATGCTCATTTTCCAATTATTGAAGAGGTTTTCCGTCAGGAAAAATTACCCGATGAATTTAAGTACCTGGTACTGCAGGAATCGGCCCTTATTGGCGATGCGGTTTCCTCGGCCAACGCCATCGGTTACTGGCAGTTTAAAGTTCCTGCTGCCACGGAAGTAGGACTTGAAATTAACCGGCAGGTTGATGAACGAATGCATATTTATTATGCTTCCCGGGGAGCCGCCCGCTACCTGAAAAAAAACAACCTGCTTTTCAATAACTGGATTTACGCTTTAATGGCATATAATACTGGCCCCGGAGGGGCGATGAAGCGGGTTGATAGTAAAAACTTCGGGGTAAAAAAGATGAACATTACCCATAAAACCCACTGGTACGTGCTAAAATTCCTGGCCCACATGCTGGCTTTTGAATCGTACGTAGACCATAAGTCATCCCCAAAAAAACTAGATTTTGTTACCGGCTACGGAGGTAAAACGCTGAAAGAAGTGGCCCGGAAAAAAGGCCTGGATCCGGAAGAACTGGCTGTTTACAACCGATGGGTGCGAAGCCGGGTAATTCCCACAAATAAAGACTATCCGGTAGTAATCCCGGCGCAACAGGACGGCAGCCAGATTATCCTGGCCGATAATATCGGTATAAGTAAAACGGAAGACCGGGAAAGGGAAAATGTTACCCGCCCGGCATCAGAACTGGTTTCGGTAAATAACAAGTACACCCCCGGTTACCGTTTTCTGTTGGCTGAGGTATCGAAGTATCCTGAAATTAACCGGGAAGAGGAAGGTAAACTGCTCATTAACGGCAAAGAAGGAATTTTATCCAGGTTTGGTGATAACGTAAGAACCCTGGCGGCAAAGGGGAAAATTTCAGAGCGAAAGCTGGAAAAATACAACGACCTGGATAACCGGCATGCCGGGGTTATTCCGGGCAAACCTTATTACCTGGAAAAGAAAAACCGCAGGGCCAGTGCACACTACCACGTGGCCCGGCCCGATGAAACCTGGTGGAGTATATCCCAGCGATTCGGTATCCGGCTGAAAAGATTACTAAGTAAAAACCGGGTAGAAAAAGGGGAACCGTTACGGGCGGGGCGAATTGTTTTTCTTCGCTTCCGCCGGCCGGCAAGAATTCCGATAGAATACCAGCAAGTTCCGGAAAATAAAGAAGTGGTTAGTCCGCCGGTTAACATTGCCCGTAAGAATGAACCTGAACGGCAGCCTGAAGAAAAAAGTAAACAAACCGCCGAGGAGTTATTGCCGCAGCAAAAAGAATTACAACAGAAGGCAGAAACGAATGAAACGAATATTCCTGCGCCGGAATCAGAAAGCAGAAAGCCCGTTCCTGTAGCCAAACCGGATTTTCCCAAAGTAGAAGATACTACCCGGATAGTATTAGAAGTGAATCGGCCGGGCCGTAGCGAAAACCAGGACAAAAAAAACAGGGCAGCACCCGATCCTGTAACTAAACCAACTGCAAACGTAAGTTCTCCGGCAAAAAATACTTCACCGGCGCAGCCGGATGTTGTTCCCGGTAATGCAGTAACAGAGAAAACCGGGGCAAAAGAACACGAAGTAGAGGCAGGTGAAACATACTATTCCATTTCTCGCACGTACGGTTTGAGGGTAAATGAGCTATTAGAGATGAATAATCTAACCATTAAAGAAACCTTAAAGGTAGGCCAGGTACTGCAGGTTGTAACATCAACCGCTGCCTCGGCAAAAAAAGAGAAGGTTATTCATACCGTAAAAGCCGGTGAAACGCTGTATAGCCTGTCGAAGCAGTATTCTGTAAGTTTACAGGATTTGTTACAGTGGAATAACAAAAGCAGTTATGAACTAAACACCGGGGAGGAAATTATTATTATGAGCGGCGGAAGTGAATAACAGATCACCTTCTTTCTAATGTAAGAATCTGTTCCATATGAGGTTTCATTTTGTTTGCTGTACCTCTAATTTGCCGATCTAAATTAACGCTATGAAAGGGGATTCAATAGATTTGGTGATGCTTGTAGATGATAATGAAACGGACAATTTCATTAGCAAGCGAATTATCGAGATTACCGGGTTTGCCAAAGAAGTAGTTGTAACCAACTCGGGTAATGCAGCCCTTGATTACCTGGAAGAAAACAAAAAAAATACTGATCGCCTTCCCGATTTAATTTTCCTGGATATTAACATGCCTATTGTAGATGGCTTTGTGTTCCTGTATGAATTCGAGAGCTTTCCTGAAGAAGTTAGAAGTAAGTGTAAGGTAACTATCCTGTCTAGCTCCGATAATAAACGCGATATAGACAAGATCATTAATAACGATCATGTTATTAAGTTCATCACCAAGCCTCTTACCGAAGAAGCCCTGAACGAGGTGAAGACCCTGGAAATCTGGTCTTAAAACTCGGTATCCAGCCCCAGCCGATCTTTCAATTCATGAAGCAGCGGATTTTTTTCGGCCAGGTGCTTAAATTTTTCTTCTGCCGTGTAAAGCTTTCTTTTACGCTCTTCCTTCCTGAGGGCAGTTGTTAATGAGAGTTGCTGGTTTTGCAAAGCGGTTCTCAGGTAACTCATCAAGTCCGCCCTAACATCAGTTAGAACGTCCTGATCTAACGGGTTATTAATGGTTAACTCGATGGTGATTCCATCTTCCAGCAGTTCAACGGGCTGGTTCAGTAACGTGTATTCGTAAAGCTTGCCGGCTTCCTTGCGTTTCCTGGCGTAACTCGCCCATGCTTTCTGCAAGGCATCCCTGTTAATTGGAGCATCTTCCGGCTGGGAAGGTTGCACGGTATCCGATTTTACTTCCTTTTCGGCAACAGCCGCCTGGGTTTCCAGTTTCCCGGCAGGAGAAGCTACCTGCTTTTGCAGCAATTGGTCTTTATTGGGTAACCGGGTGGTGGGCTTTAACCGGTTTATCTGAACCCGCTTTACTTCTTCTTTTAACGGATCAGCTTCCTCTTTTACCGGTGGGGCTTTTTTTTTTCCTTCTTCAGCCGAAAAACCTTGTTCTACCATCCGGATAGCCGCATTAATGTGAGCTATTTTCATCAGGTAAACCTCCACGTGTAATCGTTGGTTCTTGCTCTGCTTGTAATGTAAGTCGCACTGATTAGCAATATTAAGGGCAGTAAGCAGAAAGCCGGTTTCTGTTTGCCGCGACTGTTCCAGGTAGCGCTGTTTTACCTGCTCCGAACCTTCCATAAGCTGCACGGTAGCCGGATCTTTGCAAACCAGCAGGTTCCGGAAATGCTCACTTAAGCCTATAATAAAATTCCGGCCGTCGAAGCCCTGCTGAATAATTTCGTCAAACACCAGGAACACCTGGCTGCGGTCCTGGGCGTGAAGGCTTTCGGTTACCCGGAAATAATAGTCGTAATCCAGGATGTGCAAATTCCGGATGGTATTGGCGTAGGTAACACTATTATCGGTAGAAAAGGTAACCTGCAAATCGAACAGCGACAAAGCATCGCGCAGGGCCCCGTCGGCTTTCTGGGCAATAAGCAGCAAGGCATCTTCTTCGGTAGTTACCCCTTCATTACGGGCTATTTTCTGTAAGTGCTGAACAATATCAGACAGCTGAATGCGGTTAAAGTCGTAAATCTGGCAACGGGAAAGAATGGTAGGAATTACCTTGTGCTTTTCCGTGGTAGCCAGGATAAAAATAGCGTAGGAGGGCGGTTCTTCCAGCGTTTTCAGGAAAGCATTAAACGCCTGGTTGGAAAGCATGTGCACCTCATCGATGATGTAAACCTTATATTTTCCCTGCTGGGGCGGGTAACGCACCTGGTCGATCAGGTTTCGGATATCTTCTACCGAGTTGTTAGATGCCGCGTCGAGCTCGTAAATATTCAGGGGCGCTTCTTCCTGTTCAAAGTTATTCACCAGCCGGGCAAGAATACGGGCACAGGTGGTTTTTCCTACCCCGCGCGGCCCGCAAAAGAGAAGTGCCTGCGCCAGGTGATTTTGCTTAATTGCGTTATTGAGTGTGGTAGTGATATGTTCCTGCCCTACTACTTCCCCGAATCCGGTAGGACGGTATTTTCGGGCCGATACAACGTAACTTTCCATTCGGTTAAATTAATAAAACTCCGCCAAGGGTAACCAATTTATGCTGTTTTTCAGCGCGAAGAAAAAATTTGTTTATATTTAAAAGTTTCTCAGAACAAAATAGGGCATTTCAATATGATAGAACAAGTACAACATCGAAAACCTACCCTGGGTGAGTCGATTATTCCTATTTCCTTTCTCATTGTACTACTCTCTTTCAACGTTTATATTTTTGGCGACGAAGCACTGTCAGGTTCTAATCAAATTGTGCTTATCCTGTCTACAGCCGTAGCTTCACTGGTGGCTCTTCGTACGGGTATTACCTGGAAACAGTTGCGGGAAGGAATGGTGAGCAGCATCAGTTCGGCCATGTCGTCGATGTTAATCCTGCTGGTTATCGGATCGCTGGCCGGCACCTGGCTGCTGAGTGGTATTGTACCTGCCATGATTTATTACGGACTGCAAATCCTAAACCCGACCATTTTCTTATTTGCTGCCTGCATCATTTGTGCCATTGTATCTATTGCCACGGGAAGCAGCTGGTCTACCGTTGCTACCGTTGGAGTGGCCTTGCTGGGAATTGGCAAGGCCCTGGGTTTATCGGAAGGCATCATCGGGGGGGCCATTATATCGGGGGCTTACTTCGGCGATAAAATGTCGCCCCTTTCCGACACCACTAATCTTGCCCCTGCCATGGCGGGAACCGACCTGTTTACCCACATTCGGTACATGACCATCACTACGGTACCTTCCATCATCCTGGCTTTAATTATTTTCCTCATTGTGGGTTTAAGTGCCGATACCCTGGAGCAGGCTGCCGGTATTAGCCCGGTACTGAATGCCATCGATAGTAAGTTTAATATTACCGGCTGGTTATTCATTGTTCCGGTACTCGTTATTGTGATGATCGTGAGGAAGATACCCGCCCTGCCGGCCCTGCTGGTCGGATCGCTGTTGGGTGCCGTTTTTGCTATTATTTTCCAGCCGCAGGTCATTGCTGAAATAGCAGGTGAGGGATACACTGGCGCTCAGGCTACCTACGTTGCGGTAATGAAAGCGCTGTATACCAATATCAGTGTAACAACCGATAACAACCTGGTTAATAGTTTACTTTCTACCGGCGGAATGGCCGGGATGCTGGGAACCGTATGGTTAATTATTTGTGCCATGACTTTTGGCGGGGCCATGGAATCGTCGGGGATGCTGGCCTGCATCGCGCAGAAAATAATTAGCTCGGTTAAATCTACCGGTTCACTCATTAGTTCTACAGTGGGTACCTGCTTGTTTTTTAACCTCACTGCTTCCGATCAGTACCTGGCCATCGTAGTTCCGGGAAGGATGTACGCCGATACCTACCGCGACAGGGGGCTTAAGCCGGAAAACCTGAGCCGAAGTTTGGAGGACTCCGGAACCGTTACTTCAGTACTTATTCCCTGGAACACCTGCGGTGCCACTCAGGCCAGCGTACTGGGAGTAGCTACTGCCGTTTATGCTCCGTTTTGTTTCTTCAATATTATTAGTCCGCTTATGACCATCTTAATGGGATACCTTGGCTTCAGAATTGCCCGCCTGCCCGAACAGCAAACCGCCCCGGCAGAAGTTGCAGCCAGTGCCTAAATTTTAAACCATTTATAGTAACTCGAAGTTAAATTACCAACTGAGTACCTGCATCTGGAATGTTTCCAAAAGAAATTACCAAAGAACAAATTAACGAACTTCCGCTCGGTCAGTACGACGGCCCGGTTGAAATTATTGTGGAAGATGATCACCTGGAAGGTGTAGTGGAAGAACTGCACGAACAGCCAATCCTGGGCTTCGATACCGAAACCAGGCCGTCTTTCCGCAAAGGAGAAAAATACCCGGTGGCTCTGCTTCAACTGGCTGTACCGCATAAGGTGTACCTGATCCGGATTAGCCACACTACTTTTACCAGCGACCTGGCTTCCCTGTTCGAGAGGCCTGACCTCAAAAAAGTAGGCATTAGCATAAAAGATGATATCAGGGATTTACAACTGCTAAATGAGTTTAACCCGGCCGGGGTTGTTGAGCTAAACAATGTAGCCAGTAAGCTGGAAATTAATCATGCGGGCGTGCGTAGGCTGTCGGCCATCTTTCTTGGTATGCGGGTTTCCAAGTCGCAGCAAACTTCTAACTGGGCGAACCCGGAATACAGCGAAAAACAAATACGTTACGCAGCCACCGATGCCTGGGTGTGCCTGGAAATTTATAACAAGCTCCAGAATAAGGGGCTGGTAGATCCTAATACCGGTCTTATTTATTAGTTCCGGCTAACCAATACATACGTGTTTTTAAAACGGTTAAAGCCTAAGGCGGTAAAGTAGATAAAATTCAAAGCCGACCCTCAGGATTCTTGCCCCGCTGCCGTAACCGGGAATATCGAAAGGATCCAGTGTACCCGAAGTAGTAACTGACGGGCTGAAACGAATTTGAGTATTAAAGCCCAGGTACAAATTGCCGGTTATTTCTGCTTTGGTTCCAACTACCCCTTCCACCCACCAGGCGTTTGCACGCTCGTTCTTCACCTGCTGCTGCACCGGGCCGCGCAACAGATCATCGACCATAAAAGAAGATTCATCGCTAAAGAGGGCCTGGGCAAAATGTAACCCCACGTAAAATACATTACGGTCGGCAATCGGGTTCTCCCGTTCGTTATTTACCAGGTTGTAATCAATGCCAATTTTATAATATACCCCCTCATTGCTGTAATTATACTGTACCCCGTCAGCTTCCCTGGGGGTGCGCTCAGCTTGCTGATACCCCACATCAGCTGCCAGCATAAACCGGTAAAAAGGAATGTCGGCGTGGCCGGCAAACTGGGTAATGCTTCCATCGATCAGTGTTCGTAAGGCACTGGAAACAGTGTACCCGAAACGAAAGGCCTGCGGGCGGTAAACTTTGGTGGTATCTACCGACTGGGCCTGTATAGCCAGCGACGGAAGCAATAAAATAAAAAACAGGGCTGAGCGCATAAACTAATCGGGCTTGAAAAATAACTGAATGTTCACCGGGTTGGCTTTGCTTACCTCGTCCCGGAATACGATAGCCGTATCGAATGAACTACTGTAACCGGCTACGGTTAATTCGGAATACTTCAGCGAAGGTACGCATCGCTGGCTAAGCCGGGTAGTGTCGTAGTTTAATTGCAAGGTATCGGTAAGATCCTGGCGCTGGAAAAGGTAAATAATACTGTCGGCTTCCGGGTTTAGAGGCAGGCCAACTTCGCTGAATTCCCGGGTGGTGGCCACCACTTCGCCGTTCAGTTTACGAACCTGGTCGATAAAAAGCGTATCAGGGAAAAGGGTAGCCGAATCAGGATTGAAAAAACGAACCCGGGCAATGGTATCGAGCAAATTGCTACAGGTAAGAATAGTAAGGTTCGGGTCGGTGGTTTGTTCGTCGGCCTCCAGCAGCGGGTTAGTTAACGCAACAGAATCGTAGGTAGAAGAAAGCAACCGGAGGTCTGAAAAAATTACTTCAAACCCGCATTCTTCTGAAATGAGTCTTTGCTGCCGGCGGTAAGCTATCGTTAACCGGTTTAGTTCACCATTTCCCTGGATGGTGTACCTAACCGTATCGCGGGTTACGTCGAGGGGTAAAATTGTTCTGAATACGGCAGAATCTTCCGGTAAAATAAAGCCGAGCCCGGCGTCGGTCTCCAACCCGTAGTTGAACAGCGTATCCTGGGCGGGAGGGCTGTCGATAATGCGGAAATCTATCACGAGAAACGGGTTGGTAGTTTCTGCACAGTTTTTTATGTCGGTGCAGGATGATAATAACCCGCTCAGTATCAATACTCTTATTATTACAGCCATGGAATACTCCTACTCACTTTCCAATATCTTTCTTAACTTTGCGGGGCAAAAATAGTAATATAAACAAAATAGCGAGAGCTGTGCGGACTAAAGGGAGTAGAAAAGATAAGGTAAATATTGTTACGCTGGGTTGTTCCAAGAACCTGGTCGACTCAGAAGTAATGCTCACCCAATTGAGGGCGAACGAAATAGATACCTCGCACGAAGACCTGAACGACGATGCCAACATTGTAATTATTAATACCTGTGGGTTTATTGACAATGCCAAACAGGAATCGATCGACACTATTCTTCGTTATACCGATGCCAAGGCAGAGGGGCAGGTAGAAAAAGTTTACGTTACCGGATGCCTGTCGCATCGCTACCGGGAAGACCTGGAGAAAGAAATTCCGGAGGTAGATGCCTACTTCGGTACCATGGAGTTGCCGCTGCTGCTTAAAAAGTTTAATGCCGATTACAAGCACGATTTGGTGGGCGAAAGAACCATCACTACCGATGCTCACTACGCCTATTTAAAAATTTCGGAAGGCTGCGACCGCCCCTGTTCTTTTTGTGCCATCCCGCTTATGCGGGGCAAACACCGCTCGAGAAGCATTGAAGACCTGGTGAAGGAAGCCCGGAACCTGGCCCGGAACGGTGTAAAAGAACTCCTGTTAATTGCTCAGGATTCAACCTATTACGGCCTGGACCTGTACCGTAAAAGAAACCTGTCTGAATTACTGAAGCACCTGGCTAACGTGGAAGGAATAGAATGGATTCGGCTGCACTACGCCTTCCCCTCCGGTTTTCCGCGAGATATCCTTCCTGTAATGCGCGAATACGATAATATTTGTAACTACCTCGATATGCCCTTGCAACACGGCTCTACCCGGGTACTCAAACAAATGCGCCGGGGTATAACCCGCCCGAAAACCGAAGAACTTATTACTGAAATCAGGAACGAAGTGCCCGGTATCGCGCTGCGCACTACCCTTATCGCCGGCCATCCGGGAGAAGAGGAAGAAGACTTTCAGGAAATGCTACAATTCGTAAAGGATTCCCGGTTCGAACGTCTTGGCATTTTTACCTATTCGCATGAGGAAGATACTCACGCCCATAAAGCCATGGAAGACCACGTTCCGGAAGAAACTAAACAGGAACGGGCTAATGCGGTTATGGATGTTCAGGAGCAAATTTCCCGGGAAATTAACCAGCAGAAAGTAGGGCAAACCCTGAAAGTACTCATCGACCGGAAAGAAAGCGATTGGTATTACGGAAGAACCGAGTCGGATTCACCGGAAGTAGATAACGAAGTGCTGGTGCCTGCCAGGGGAAATCACCTTCGGATTGGCGACTTTGCCCGTTTAACAATTACTGGGGCCAGCGAGTTTGACCTCTACGCTGAGCCTGCCCTGTAAAACATTACCCGCATGCTGTTAGAAAAAATTGATTGTAAAAAACTCGATAGTATTTTTTCACCCCTGCTAATTGATTATCTGCACGAAAAAGAACACCTGAAGCCATTTTACAATCTGTTTCCCAACCCAAAGAACATTGCTGAACAAATAAAACAAAAGGCATTTACCGCCGATCAGCGAAGCCTGCTGCATCATGTGCTGGCAAAGCAATACGCTGAGGTGGAGCAAACCGGGGCAGTAGGTTCCAACCTGGAACTACTAACCCGCAAGAATACTTTTACGGTTACTACCGGTCATCAACTGAATATCTTTTCCGGCCCCCTGTATTTTATTTATAAAATTGTTGCCACGATTAACGCGTGCAAGCAACTGGAAAAAGCCCACCCGGATTATCATTTTGTGCCGGTATACTGGATGGCTTCCGAAGACCACGATTTTGAGGAGATTAGCCAATTCACCCTGTTCGGAAAAACCTACACCTGGCATACCGGCCAGCAGGGCGCAGTAGGACGGATGAACCCTAACGGGATACAGCAGGTACTGAAAGAATTACCCGAAAAAGTGCACCTGTTCGAGGAAGCTTACACGAACCATTCAACGCTAGCTGCTGCTACCCGTTATTTCGTGAATGAGTTATTTGGCCGCGATGGCTTACTGGTTATCGATGGAGACGATAAGGAACTGAAGAGGAGTTTTCAATCGGTTATTAAGGATGATCTGGTTAATCACCGGGCCAATGCCCTGGTTGAAGAACAATCGACAAAGCTGAACGAACTGGGCTACAAAACCCAGATTTTTCCCCGCAACATTAATTTCTTCTACCTCGATGACCACGGGAGAAACCGGATCGTGAAAGAAGAAGGCATTTTCAGGGTTTTGAACCGGGACCTGCAGTTCACCACAGCAGAACTACCTAACAAGCTGGAAACCTGCCCGGAATGTTTCAGCCCGAACGTAGTAATGCGCCCCCTGTACCAGGAAACGGTGCTGCCTAACCTGGCTTACATCGGCGGGCCGGCGGAAGTTGCTTACTGGATGCAACTGAAACCGGTTTTTGAACATTACCAGGTGCCTTTTCCTATGGTCATGCCCCGAAGCTTTGGCTTAATCATTCCATCGGGCCAGGCTGCCAAACTACGCAAGCTAACCATTACTACCGAAGAGCTGTTTATGGATACCCGGCAACTGGTTAGGTACTTCGTGGAAAAGAATTCCGAGCATACGTTGAAGCTGGATGAAGAGCGTGAATTGCTCCGGGATATTTTTAAATCCATCCACCACAAAGCCGTATCGGTAGATGGCAGCCTGGATGGACTGGTTAAAGCGGAACACACAAGAAGTACAAAAATCGTGAACCGGATTGAAAAGCGCCTGCGTAAAGCTGAAGAGCAGCGACAGGAAATTGAAGTGGGGCAGATTGAAAAGCTGCGGGAAAAACTGTTTCCCGGAGATAGCCTGCAGGAGCGGAAGGAAAATTTTCTGAACTTTTATATACCCAACCCGGAAATTATTAACGAAATGCTGCAGGCATTTAACCCTTTCGAGTATTCGTTTAACGTATTAATAGAAGACTAACCCATACCTGTTATTTTGCAAATGCAACCGTTCACTGGCACAGCAGCCCATCGTAAAGGTAACTTACTAGCTGGCTTCGTTAGCTTTATGAATATTATGCAAAGTAAAATGCCGGCAGGAGTTGCCCGACTTATTATTGTACCGGCATTTACACTAACCATCGCTTGCCAGTCGACAGCTACTAACCAGCAAACGGCTAATTCAGCCCAAACCCCGGAGCAGGATAATGCAAAAGAACAACTGGTATTAGGGGCAGAGCAGTTTGGCAATTACGTACCACTCATTAAAAATGACACCATAGCCCTGGTGGTGAACCAAACGTCGCGGGTAGGTAACACCCACCTGGTCGATACCCTGTTAAGCCGGGGTATCGCCATTAAGCACATTTTTGCTCCTGAACACGGGTTCCGGGGTGATGCAGCCGACGGAGAAAAAGTGAAGGATGGCCGCGATACCCGAACCGGCCTGCCCATCATATCCCTGTACGGCAGTAACAGGAAACCTCAACCAGAACAACTGGAAGGCATTCAAACGGTAATCTTTGATATTCAGGATGTAGGTACCCGCTTTTATACTTACATCAGTACGATGCACCTGGTTATGGAAGCCTGCGCCGAAGCCGGTATCCGGGTAATCGTCCTGGACCGCCCTAACCCGAACGGCGATTACATCGACGGGCCGGTGAGGGAAGAAAAATGGAAATCGTTCGTCGGTATGCACCCAATTCCCGCTGTTCACGGATTAACTGTTGGGGAACTGGCCCGCATGATTAACGGGGAAGGCTGGCTTGAAACCACCGATTCCTGCCGGCTGAATATTATCACCATGCAAAACTACCATCATAAACTGCCTTACCAGCTCCCGATAAACCCTTCTCCCAACTTACCCAACCAGCAGGCAATCAGGTTGTATCCTTCGCTGTGCTTATTCGAAGGAACCATGATCAGCGTAGGCAGGGGCACCGATTTTCCTTTCCAGGCCTGGGGATACCCCAACCCGGTATTTACTCAAACCGACTCCTTTCAGTTTAAACCGGTTAAAATACCGGGGGTATCGAATTATCCCCCCCACGAGAATAAAATCTGTTACGGTACCGACCTGAGAAACATAACCCCTCCCGGGCGCTTCTCGCTGGAATACCTGCTAACTGCTTACCGGGTAGCAAAGGATAACGGCCTGTCAGGTGATTTTTTCAATAGTTACTTTCCCAAACTGGCCGGAACGGCCACCCTTCAGCAGCAAATTGAAGCGGGTGAAGGAAAAGAAATAATAAGAGCAAGCTGGCAGCCCGGGCTGAAAGCATACCGGGAAATGAGAAAGCAATATCTGCTTTACCCGTAATATAACCCCCTTCGCAGATTAAAATATCGTAATCAGGGGAAAATAATCACCGTTCTATAAACCACTTGTACCCGATACCGTTGTAAAGACAGATAGAAAACTATAACAAACGGTAAAGTTTCCAGTGTATTCATGGATGAAGCGGTAGGTACAGACATCCGGGAGCAAATCATTAACGTGGCAGAACAGCTGTTTATGCAATACGGCATACGCAGTGTAACTATGGATGATATTGCCAAAACCCTTACAATTTCAAAGAAAACCATCTACCAGCATTTTAAAGACAAGAACGAGATTGTAATACTGGCTACTCGTTCGGCATTGGAAAAAGATGCAGCGATGATGGGAAGTATTAAGCAGCAGGCGCAAAATTCAGTTGAAGAACTGGTTCTGTTTTCCCGGTATTACCGTGAACACCTGTTAAACGTGAATCCTTCTATACTGCACGACCTTCAGAAGTACCATCCCGAAGGATGGGCATACTTTCAGCAGTTTAAACACCAGATTTTTATAGAGTCGGTAGAAGAAACCCTGGTAAACGGAATGAAGGAAGGCTACTTCCGGCCAGAAATTGTGCCGAATGTTTTGGCGCGTTATCGTATTGAGCAAACTGAAATGTGCTTCGACAACGATATTTTCCCTAGAAAACAATTCGACTTTAAAACCGTGCAGCTGCAATTATTCGATCTTTTTGTTTACGGTATTGTAACAGTAAGAGGCCGTGAGCTGTACGAAAAGTATTCTAATAACAACCAAAATTAAGTGCCTTTATGAAAGTTTTGTGCTTTGCTTTTTTCCTGCTTTTAACCCTTTCGGTTCAGGGGCAGGAACAGGCAGAAAACCTAACCCTCGAAGCGTGCATTAACTACGCCATGCAGAATAGCGAAAGTATTAAAAATGCACAGCTCGACAGAGAAATAGCCCGAACCGACGTTAACGTAACCAAGGCCCAGGGGCTTCCACAGGTAAATGGCTCGGTAAATTACCAGAACGGTGTTCGTCCGTTCATCGTACCGCCAGGATCTTTCGGGCCTCCCGATGGAGGATCCGCCGGTGGAACCGGGGGTGGAGCTAACGGCGGAGCTGCTGATGCCGATCCACAGGCGTTAGCCCTCGGATTCGACAATTCCTTCGATGCTACCGTACAAGCTACCCAGCTGTTGTTCGATGGATCCTACTTTATTGGTTTGCGGGCAGCTAAAGTTTATACCGAGTTAACAACCAAGGATTATGAATTAACCCGGGCTAACGTTACCGAAGCTGTAACCAAAGCATACTACGGTGCCTTAATTAGTGAGGAGCGATTATCATTGCTGAAAAAAAGTAAATCGAGGCTCGATACTTTATTGTACGAAACCCGCATGCTTTACGAAAATGGTTTCGCCGAGAGCATCGACGTTGACCGATTGCAGGTACAGGCCAACAACACGCAGGTCCGCCTGAACCAAACCGAGAGGGCCCTGGAAACCAGCTACCTTCTCCTTAAATTTCAAATGGGTATGTCGCTCGACAAAGAAATTAACCTGGCCGGCGACCTTAGTGAAATTTCTCTCACTCCTAACCTGAAAGAAAATATTGATTTTCAGTATTCCGATCGCATGGAATACTCGAAGCTGAATACCAACCAGCGGCTGGCCGAACTGGACATTAAAAACAATGTGTGGCAACACCTGCCGCGACTTAATGCCAGTTTTACTTACGGCTACACTTCGGGTAGCTTCGATTTTGAAACGGTAACCAACTTTGGTGCTGATTACACCTTGTTAGGACTATCGCTTACCGTACCGGTTTTCGATGGCTTTTTAAAGCATAACCGGATCCAAAGGAACAAGATCCAGCTGCAGCAGCTGGAAAATGCCAAAACGCAGCTGTCACGGAACATCGACATAGAAATTGTGCAGGCCCGCTCTTCGCTAGAAACCAGCATTGAAGACCTGGAAGTGCAAAAGAAAAACGTGGAACTGGCCAACCGGGTTCTGGAAACTGCCCGCATTAAATACGCGGAAGGGGTAGGGGCTAACCTGGAAGTGGTTACCGCCCAAACCGAATACGAGGAAGCGGAAACCAATTACTACAGCAGCCTTTACGACGCCCTGATTGCCAGGGTAGAACTGGATAAAGCTTTGGGGCGCCTCGCGCCAGAACCGGAAACCGAATAATTGATTAACTGGTTATTGTTACCCTATTAGAATATGAAAAAGAATACTTTACTTATAGTTTTTGCTACAGTTGTTGTGCTTTCAGCCTGCGGCGACAACCCTAAAAAGGGTACCCCGGAAAAAATGCGGACGCAGCTAAAGAAGTATAAAACTGAGATGAAGGAGCTGAAAACGAAAATCAGCAACCTGGAAAAGCAGCTTACCGAAGCCGATCCGGAATTTGCCCGGCAGAACCGTAAAACCACACTGGTCACTACCCTGCCAGTAGAAACCCGTACTTTCCGTCATTTTCTTGAATTGCAGGGAAGCATAGCCTCCGATGAAAATATCAGCGTGAGTGCTGAAACTGCAGGAAAGGTGGAAAGGGTATACGTTGATAAAGGAGAAAAGGTAAACAAGGGCCAGGTACTGGTAAGATTAGACTCCCGGATTTTGAAAAAAAATATCGAGGAAGTGGAAACCTCTCTCAACCTGGCCAAAACTGTTTACGAACGTCAGAAAAACCTGTGGGATAAGAACATCGGCACCGAAATTCAATACCTGGAGGCAAAGAACAATAAGGAATCGCTTGAGAATCGATTGTCTACACTAAAAACCCAGCTTTCCGATTACCAGGTAAAAGCACCCTTCACCGGCAACGTGGATAAATTAATGATCCGGGAAGGAGAAATGGCCCAGCCCGGTATGCCAATGATTACCATGGTGGGTACCAGCAATATGTACGTGGAAGTTGACGTACCCGAAGCATACATCGGCGACTTCAGTAAAGGCGACCAGGTAGAACTTACTTTCCCTTCCAGGAGCACTACTGTGCAATCAACCATTAAGTCAATAGGGGAAGTTATTAACCCGCAAAACCGCACCTTCACTATTGAATTGAATATTCCCGACAACAGCGTAAAAGCAAAGCCTAACATGATGGCCGTTGTGAAACTAAAAGACTTCGAAGCGGAAGATGCCGTCGTTATTCCTTCCAACCTGATACAGCAAGATAACAAAGGCGATTTTGTGTATGTACTCGAAGAAAAAGACGGGGTGAATACAGCCGCCAAGAAACGCATCGAGCGAGGCATTACCTACCAGTCACAAACCCACATCCTCTCTGGTTTATCGGGTAATGAATTACTGATCGATGAGGGCTTTCGGGAAGTGGCCGAAGGGGTGAACGTACAGATTGTAGAACAAAATACGTAGTTACTGACTAATCATTTCATCCGATATGGAAGAAAATAAATCACAAAAAACCGATAAATCGGTAAAGAAGGAATTTGGGCTCAGCTCGCTGGCAATTAATAACCGAACCAGTGTGGTTATCCTTACCCTCATTATTATCGTCATGGGCATTTCCTCGTACGTGAGCATGCCCAAGGAAAGCTTTCCTGAAATTGTAATCCCCACCATTTACGTGGGTACGGCGTATCCCGGTAACTCACCGGTGGATATGGAAAACCTGGTTACCCGCCCAATTGAGAAGGAAATTAAAGGGGTAACCGGCATTAAAAAAATCAATTCTACGTCTATTCAGGATTATTCAACTATTATTGTTGAATTCAATCCCGACGTGGAAGTGCCGAAAGCGCTGCAGGACGTAAAGGATGCCGTAGACCAGGCTAAAAGCGAACTACCTACCGACCTGGACCAGGACCCGAACGTGTTCGACGTAAACTTTTCAGAGTTGCCCATTATGTTTGTTAACCTTAGTGGCGACTTCAGTGTGGATGAACTAAAACAGTTTGCCGAGTATCTGCAAGATGAGATTGAAACCCTTTCTGAAATCCAGGAAGCGAATATCAGCGGGGCCATGGACCGGGAAATCAGGGTCGATGCCGATATTTATAAAATGGAGGCAATGGAGGTGTCGTTCGGCGATATCCGCAATGCTATCGCGGCAGAAAACGTTACCCTCTCCGGTGGAAATATCCTCACTAATGATTACCGGCGTACTTTACGGGTCGACGGCGAGTTTACCGACCCCAGCCAAATAGAAGATGTTATCATTAAGAGCGAAAACGACCAGATCGTTTACGTGAAAGATGTAGCGGAAGTAAGAGATACTTACGCTGAACGCACCAGCTTTGCCCGAAGTAGCGGCCAGCCGGTAGTAACGCTCGATATCGTGAAGCGAAGCGGGGAAAACCTGCTAAACGCAGCCGACAAAATTAAGGAACTGCTGGATGAAGCGCAGCAGAACCGCTTTCCCGAAAACCTGAATATTTCAATTACCAACGACCAGTCGCGGCAAACCCGTTTACAGGTAGAGAACCTGTGGAGTAGTATTATTTCCGGGGTAATCCTGGTGGTGCTGGTCTTGATGTTCTTCATGAACCTGCGAAACGCACTGTTTGTAGGCGTTGCCATTCCGCTGTCTATGCTCATGTCGTTCATGATTCTGAACGCCCTGGGCGTTACCCTAAACCTGATGGTTCTTTTTTCGCTCATCCTGGCGCTGGGTATGCTGGTCGATAACGGCATTGTGGTTGTAGAAAACATATATCGCCTGTTGCAGGAAGGATACACCCCAATTGCCGCTGCCAAAGAAGGGGTGGGAGAAGTAGCGCTCCCCATTATTACTTCTACCGCTACTACCCTGGCAGCTTTTACCCCGCTGGCTTTCTGGCAGGGTTTAATCGGGGAATTTATGCGTTACCTGCCAATTACCCTGATTATCGTACTGAGTTCATCGCTGTTCGTTGCACTGGTGGTTAACCCGGTGCTTACAGCCATGTACATGAAGCTACAAAACGTAATTACCCCACAGCGCAGAAAGCGATTACTGGTTATGGCCGCCGTGTTCGTGGGGCTGTCTGTAATTTTCTACCTCACCGGTATACCTGCACTGGGTACCCTGGCCGTTTTGGCGGCAGTTTTTATTCCTTTTAATATCTTTCTGCTTACCCCGGCCATTGAATGGTTCCAGGAAGTGTTCCTGAATAAACTGGAAAATGCCTACGAAGGAACGGTTACCGTTGCCCTGCGCAAGAAAAATCCTTACTTCGTATTCTTCGGAACTATTCTGTTGCTGTTTTTATCGGTTGGGCTGGTCATCGTTTCCCAGCCGAAGGTGGAATTCTTTCCGGTGAACGAACCGGATTACATTAATATTTTCGTAGAAAAACCCATTGGCACCGATATTAAAGCTACCAATGAGTTTACTCGTAACCTGGAACAGGAAGTTGTTGCTTACCTGGAGCCTTACAACCAGGCTGTGGAAGCTGTAATTACCCAGGTGGGTGAAGGAACCAGCGACCCTAACGAAGGACCAAGCCAGGGCTCCTCACCCAATAAGGCCCGGATTAATGTATCTTTCGTAGAATACCAGGAAAGGGGCGAGGTTTCCTCCAAGGAAATCCTTACCGATTTGCGGGACATGATGGAAAAATACCCGGGCGTATTAATTACGGTAGATAAAAACCAGAACGGCCCTCCCGTAGGCAAGCCGATTAATATTGAAGTGAGCGGAGAGAATTACGACCGCTTAATTTCCCTGGTACAGGATATTAAAAGCGATATTGAAAACTCCGGTATCCAGGGGATAGAAGAATTAAAAACGGATTTACAAACCGGAAAGCCTGAACTGCTCTTCAACATTAACCGGGACAAAGCCCAACGTTTTGGGTTGTCGACTAATACCATTGCCTCGGAATTGAGAACGGCGCTCTTTGGCGTGGAAGTAACCAAGTACAAGGAGGGGGAAGATGAATACCCGGTGCAGTTGCGTTTGAAAGATAAGTACCGCTACGACGTGGAAGCCCTGCTCAATAAATCCATCACCTTCCGCGATAAATTCGGTAAACTGAAGCAGGTTCCCATTTCTTCGGTAGCCGATATCCGTTACTCTTCAACTTTTGGCTCGGTGAAAAGAAAAGACCTCGACCGGGTGGTTTCTATTTATTCTAACGTGGAAGACGGCTACAATGCCAACGAAATAGTGAACGAAATGAAACTGCTGCTGGCCGATAAAAATATGCCGGAAGGGTACCAGTTTAAATTTACCGGGGAACAGGAAGAACAGGCAGCTTCTACAGACTTCCTGTTGAAAGCCATGTTTATTGCAGTGATGAGTATTTTCCTTATTATCGTTGCCCAGTTCAATTCAGTGATGACCCCGTTTATTATCATCTTTTCGGTAATACTAAGTACCATTGGAGTGTTCCTCGGGCTGGTAGCTTTTAGCATGGATTTCGTGGTGATTATGACTGGTATCGGTATCATTTCCCTGGCGGGTGTGGTGGTAAACAATGCTATCGTACTAATCGATTACACTAACCTGGTACGCAAACGACGCAAAAAGGAACTGGGTGTGGCAGAAGATGACCGCTTACCGTACAATGAGGTAGTAAACAGCATCATTAGCGCAGGAAAAACCCGTTTGCGACCGGTACTGCTCACGGCAATTACTACCGTATTGGGGCTTATTCCGCTGGCATTAGGAGTGAACATTAACTTCTATACCTTACTGTCGGAATTCGACCCCCAGTTTTACATGGGTGGTACTAATGCCGATTTCTGGGGACCGATGGCCTGGACGGTAATTTTTGGTTTAATCTTCGCCACTTTCCTTACCCTGGTGGTGGTACCGGTTATGTACCTGCTGGCCGACAGGCTGAACGTTGCAGTGAAAAAAGAAGAAAATATAGCGGCATAAAAATCCTGAACCGCAGCGATGGCCCCTCCCGGCTGTTTCTGCGGTTATTGGCCTTCGTTAGGTTTACGTGGCCTGCCAGAAAGGAACTTACAAACACCCCATAATTCGGTTCAAAACCAACCGAAACCTTCTTATTTCTAAGCTTCCGACCTGAACTTCCCGCCGAAACTTACGCGTAAAAATTTACATTCGGTGGCTCAAACAGCTTACAACCGGGAAGTAGTAATGCCTTCAGCTTCACGAGCCTACAACGTATATACCCAAACCAAGAAACGGGTTAAGTGAAAAATACTTTTCAACGGTTTACCGCTTTCTTATACAACAGAAAAAGCGAAGCTGAAACAACCGGTTACAGCGTTCTCCCGGTTACAACTTACACGTTGCTCTGCTAAAGGAATCAATAAAATTAAACAGGGTACATAACCAGAAGTTAGTGAGAGTATAACGTTCGTTTTATGAAACCAGTAGTTCTTATCCTGCTTTTTGTTTCGCTAACATCGGGTGCGTTCGCCCAGGGTAAATCAAAAGCCAATGCTATTATCCAGGAAGCCTTCCAATACATGGACGAAGGCGAAAACAAGAAAGCCCTGGAAGTATTTAACCAGGCAATTAAAGATTACCCGAACCGGGCCATCTGGCACCTGCTGAAAGGAGAGCTTATTGCCGACGTGGAAAGGCCGCAGTTTTCCAGCGATTCCGTGCGGTACCAGCAGGCATTAGAGCAATTTAACAAGGCCATTGAACTGGCCCCGGCCAACCCGAAAGCGTATACCAGCCGGGCCCTGCTGCACTTCTACCACCAGTATTTTAATAAAGCGATCGATGATTACACCCGGGTGCTGCAATTCGCCTCCCCCTATGATACCGCCACCCGGTTTTACGCCCATAACGACCGGGGAGCAGCCTATTCTTACCAGGGAAAGTTAAATGCTGCAGTAGCCGATTATAAATTTGCCCTCGATATTCGTCCTGATGCCATGGGAGTATACGCTAACCTGGGTACGCTGCTGATGAACCAGGGTAATTATAAGGAAGCGGAGCAGTTGTATGAAACCGGCCTTGCTTACGATTCCTCTTCAGTACCCCTGAAAAATAACCTCGGGTTGCTGTACGTGAAAACAGAACGCTACCAGCAAGCCATTAGTTTGTTTAATCAATTGCTGGATGATTACCCGAAAGATGCGTTTATTCTTAATAACATGGGGCTGGCCCGACTCAAAACCGGCGACCTGCGCAAAGCCAGGAAACTGATTCGTAAATCTATTAAACTGTACAGCAAAAATGCTGCGGCATATAAAAACCGGGCTTTGTATTACAAGGCCAAAGGTAAAACCACAAAAGCCTGTGAAAATTTACAAAAGGCCCGTTCTATAAGCCGGGAACCCAACCCCGAAGTCATGGATTTAATAGAAGAACTGGGCTGTTAGCCATTATTCCCCGTTCCTATACCTCGTTTCCATACACCGCCTTAATTTCCCGGGTACGTTTCATCAGGTCTGTACTCTGTAAAATCTTTTGCCTCAGCGACTGCGGATAGCCGGGCCGGTTTTCCAGGAAATTATCCACCACTTCAATGGCCTCCCGGCTGTCGTGCCACCGGAACGTATTGTTCAGCACCCTGCCCGGGAAGAAAATATCGCCGGTTTCCTGAAGTTCTTTCAGTAATTCAAGGGTAGGTAAAATAAACAGCCGACTGTGTTCTTTACGTAACGGGTGATGCAGGTACCCCACTGCCGACTGCACCCAGCTGTCGTTCTCCCGGTTTTCCGGCTGTTGCAGCGAAGCAAAGAACGACTCCCGGATGCCCGGATCGTCCGATAATGCCGGTAGGAGGTAGCGGAATCGTGCTTCCCGGTCGGGGTTCGATATATTATCTAACTGCTCCTGGGCAATAGCCCTGCGTTCCGGGTGGTTATACAGCAGCAGGGTAGTAGCCAGGGAAATAAAGTCCTGTTCTGATAAAGGGAGCCGATCGATCGTTAATTCCCTTTCCCAGATGCTGAACAGCCGGGCTTGCCCCGGTTTGCTTTTGGCGGTTGCCTGGTAGGCATTCCACAATGTTCGTTTCAACCCGGCTTTGGTTTCGCTTTGCAGCCGTTCCCATAATGCGGCTTCGGTTTGCGCTGCCACCGCGTCTTCGTTTGCATAAAAACGCCAGAATAAATTTTCCAGGCAGCCGGTCGTATAATCCAGGATAATGGGGTTTTGTTCTTCTTTCACTGATTTTACCAGGGCCCGAAAAAGAGTATCGGGGGCTAAATTGGTATGCAGGAAGTTTTCCCAGGCGATGGTCCAGTACTTGTAGCGCCTGCTCTCCTCATTCTCCCGGGAAATATTGTTTAATAACTGCTCCAGTTGCTCTGCATTTTTTTCATAATAGCCATACTCGTAGCCCGAACCAAAAAGGTTGATGCCGGTCGGGGCCTTATCTAACCTCAGCACAGTATCAGCAGTATGCATATTCAGGAGAACCGTATCCGACGTACCGTTGCTTTCATACTGTAGCGTAAGGAGCTGTTCGTAAGCTAAGGAACCTTGCTGCTTTACGGTAACCTGTTGCCCCGTGTGCCGGGCTGTATAATGAGGCATTCCGGCCGTTTTCACCCATTGCTCGTTCCAGGTCGATAAATCCTCTCCGGAAACTTCACCAAGTATGGCAATCAGGTCGTCCCAAACTGCATTTGAATAGGAATAGGTTTGCAAATACTGTTTTAAGCCCTGCTGCATAGCTTCTTTACCTATCCGCTTTTCCAGGTGCTGCATCACTACCGGTGCTTTATGGTAAATAATGGAACCGTACAACGAACCGGCGTCATTTAAATTCGATAACTCCTGCTGAATGGGGTGAGTGCCTGCTGTTCGATCTGTCGAGTAGGCACTCGGGTAATGAGCTGCAATAAATTGCAGGTCGAGGTTTATATCAGGGAAATCATCCCGGGTAATTTTGTCGGCCATGAAATTGGCGAAGACTTCTTTCAGCCACACATCATTAAACCACTCCATGGTAACCAGGTTGCCAAACCACATGTGGGCCACTTCGTGGGCAATTAAGCGTGCCCGAGCGAGTTCCTGGTTCCTGCTGGGCGATTTATTCAGGAACAGCGACGACTCCCGGTAAAAAATAGCTCCGGGGTGTTCCATTCCGCCGTACTGGAAAGATGGGGCCAGGAAAAAAGTGTAATCCCGGAAAGGGTATGCTATCCCGGTATATTCTTCCAGCCAGGAGTAAGCCTTGTCGTGCCAGCTGAATATAGCCCCGGCATTACGGGCTACTTTGGCCGAATCTGGTTCGCGGTACACCATGCTGTACGAGCGGCCGTTCAGCGTTTTGTTCATCCTTTTAAAATTCCCGGCTGCAAAAGCAAACAGGTAGGTGGGAATGGGACGGGTTTCCTCGTAAGCAATTAACTGTTTGCCCCCGGTAAGGCCCCTGTTTATTTCTTCCCCGTTGGCAACGGCATCCCATCCGTCGGGTATACGCAGGGTTAATTTATAGGTCGATTTAATATCGGGCTGATCGAAACAGGGAAATACCGACGAAGCCCGGGCCGGTACGAAAAGAGAATACAGAAATTTGTCGTTACGGTTCAGCGATAGGTTTCCTGCTGTTAAATTTATGTCAACAAGGTTTAGCTCCCCCATCACCAGGTCTTCGGGAAAAATAACCAGGTGCTGCTTTTCTACCGTTACCGGAATGGGTCGGCCATTTACCGCAACAGAAGCTATATTTTCGGCGGGTGCGGTGAAATCGAACAGCAGGGGATGGGTGTTATCGGTTAGGCGTAAGCGTACCGTTTGCCGGGTGGTAATAGGATCCTGTTTGTTATCGGGAATATTAAAACTTAGCGAATAGTTTACATCCTGAACCTGCTGAGACCGGTAGTTGGCAAGTTTTTTCGGTACGCCCGGTTGCAGCAGTGAAGAGTAATTAACCGGTTCTCTTGAACTGCAGGAAAGAAACAGGCCGGATAAAATAAAAAGGATGAACCCCTTCATAGGTAAATACATGCTTAAATGAAACTGAAGTATGCGGTAATACCCCGCTTTTTGGCGATTGTAAAATTATAAATATTTACGGGACTGGAAAGGTGGTAAGAACAACAAAATTACCGGGGCTAAATAACCGATTCAATTTTTAGCCCGTACACAATAGTAATTGCTACACAAACTAAAAAAACCAGATATGAATTTTCTCCCCCTGCCGCTCAGTGAAAACGGAAAGGGTGAAGAACGAAAAGTTGGGTATGAAATTGAATACGGAAACGTTGATGTTTCTACTACCGCCAGTTTAATCCAGAAATTGTACGGTGGCGATATTTTGCCTAAGCATCGTTTTTTCCACAAAGTTGAAAATACCCGGCTTGGCGATTTTACGGTCACAATCGACCTGTCCTGGTTAAGTGAAAAAAAATATAATAACCTGTTCGCCAGGTTAAACCTCGATTTAAATACCCTGTCTATTGGTGATGTGGCGGTTGCCAAAGAGGTGGAAGATCTCATGGAAAACATCGCGGTGAAAGTGGTACCTTACGAAATTGTGGCCCCGCCCATAGCGGTTAGCCGCTTACCCGAACTGGAAGAATTACGGTTCATGCTTTATGAGCAGGCAGCCGAAGGTACCCGAAGTTTCCTCACCAACGCCTTTGGTACACACATTAACGTGGAAATTCCGGATGAAGAACCATCTACCCTGGTGAACTACTTAAGAGCTTTTATTTTATTGTATCCGTGGATTGTCCGGGAAGCGGATATCGATTTGGCTCGCTCGCTAACTAAATTCATTAATCCTTTCCCTGAAAAGTACGGGATAATGATTATGGACGAAAATTATCATCCGGATTTGAAAAACCTGATCCTGGATTATAATGAACATAACCCATCGCGCGACCGCCCGCTCGACATGTACCCCGTTTTTAAATACCTGAACCACGAATACACCGATCAGTTTGAGGGTACAGGACAAATTAACCCCCGGCCTACCTTTCATTACCGGTTACCGAACAGCCTGGTGGGGCAGTCGGACTGGTCGCTGGCCAGAGAATGGAATACCTGGATTGTGGTAGAACGCCTGGT
Source organism: uncultured Roseivirgaceae bacterium (assembly GCA_964542855.1). Classification (GTDB taxonomy): domain Bacteria; phylum Bacteroidota; class Bacteroidia; order Cytophagales; family Cyclobacteriaceae; genus CAZIWJ01. The sequence goes on along the minus strand of CAZIWJ010000006.1, from coordinate 1,874 downwards.
GCAGTCGGATCAGCTAATGAAGCGGTGGATGAAAGAATATACAAACCAGTTTCACCCACTGAAATTTAATTTTAAAAAGCAGTGGTTAGAACATACCCATAAAACAATAACTAATGAGCTTGTCGGATAAACCTGTAATTGGCGTTACCGGACCCAACAAAGGGGGTAGAATGGCCTGGTTTTTCACGGCTTTGTCTATTCGCCTGTCTGGAGGTATTCCCGTAAGGGTTACCCCTGCTAAACCGGTATCTATCGATGAACTGGATGGCCTGGTTATCGGTGGTGGGGCAGATATAGACCCGGAAACGTACTCGCAAAGTAAATTAATTGAAGAATACCTAAAAAATACGCTGCAGGAACAGCGGATCCCCTGGTACCAAAAATTAAGCCGCGCTGTTTCCTGGCTGTATTATCCCTTTTTGTTTATTCTCCGGAAATTACTAAGTAGAAAAGGAGGGCACGGCCTGGACAAGGCCCGCGACCAACTCGAGTTTAAGCTGGTGCATGAAGCCTGGAATCGTAAATTACCAATGCTTGGCATTTGCCGGGGGTCGCAGTTACTGAATGTGTTTTTTAAAGGTTCGCTGTACCAGAACCTGAACAGCTTCTACACGGAAAAGCCTAATCCGCACAGCGTATTCCCGGTTAAACAGGTATACATTATGCCGAATACTAACCTGCAAAGTATTTTACAGGCTACCAGGCTGGAAGTAAATGCCCTGCACTACCAGGCTGTTAAGGAAGCAGGTGAGGGAATGAAAGTTTCCGCCCGTGAAAATAACAGCGTAATACAGGCCATTGAATCGGAAGATCGCTTTATAATTGGTGTGCAGTGGCACCCGGAATTGTTACCGCACATCAGTAATCACAGGCGAATTTTCAAAGCGTTGGTAGAATATGCTAAGAGAAAAATAGGAATGGATAAAATATCGGTTTAACATCCCTTTTATTATCATATTTTGGGTATCCCGTTGGCCTTTGCAGTTAAAACTTCGTTTTAATGAACTCGTGCTACTGAGGTAACAGGCTGTATCGTTGAATTTACTTTTTTGAATAGAAAAAATGCAAATGCTTGTAACAAGCGCGAACGGACAAATTGGCAAAACGGTAGTCATCAGAATACGTACAAATATTCCCCGATGCCAATAATACTAACCGGAAAATCTTACCGGTATTACGGGGTAACGACCAACTGGAAAACGCAATAACTGCCACGTAACACGTATGTAGAGTAAAGCCTCGCCTGAGGCGAGCGCAGTTGGTGTACCAACCTGGTTGTCTCTACCGGTACATTAAAATTTTAACATAGTATTTCTGTTGTAAACGTTAATCTGAATTACTTGCCTGGTTAAACGCTTTTATGCAGTAAATGTAAGTAAGGCCGGAATTAGTCAGGCCGCGTTTATCGTCGTAGCAGGGCAAGCAGCAGGATATTAACTCGGGTGGCTTTAATGGTAAATTAATTCAATAGACCGGCTGATGATGATTTACCGGTTTGGACGAGGAGAGGAATAAAAGCCTGGGGGAAATAGAGAGAGTGTTCAACCGCTCGTATAAAACGACGTAGTGGAGATACACTACGGCCAACCTCCCGTATAAAGCGTCGTAGCGGAGGAATACCACGTTGTCTTGGAGATATACTACGCCTGAACTCCCGTATAAAGCGTCGTAGCGGAGGAATACCAAGTCGTCTTGGAGATATACTATGCCTGAGCTCCCGTATAAAGCTTCGTAGCGGAGGAATACCACGTTGTCTTGGAGATATACTACGCCTGAACTCCCGTATAAAGCGTCGTAGTGGAGGAATACCAAATGATTCCCTACTAGTCGCAATCATTTCCTGGTTCTTTATAAGAATGCTAGAGCATATTAGC
>CAZIWJ010000005.1:4717-35223 GCA_964542855.1 uncultured Roseivirgaceae bacterium | reverse complement strand
GGATAAAGTTTTAACAAAACCTTAAGGGCCTGTTCATCAATTGTAGCTTATAAACCAAATCCTGCCAGTAGTGAACTGAAAAAATTAGCGGTTTCGCCGCATATCTTTTAGTAATTCCCGTTGCTCCTTTTCTAGCTTTTCTGTGGCTGCCGAAAAGGCAGTGGCCGAAATGTGAAGGCTGTTTTCCTGTAAAAAATCCCAGGTTTGTTCAGGGTAAACATTACCCAGCTCGCGCAAAGTCCAACCAATTCCCTTTTGTACGTAATAATTCTTATCGTGAAGTAAAGGCGTTACCAACTCCACGTGTTCCATGTAAGGCAACACATTATTACGCAGTGTACTGTAGTAGGTAAGGCTAACGATCGATTGCCGGCGTTTCCAGGGGTTCCCCGACTTGTTCCACTTGCTCAGGGTAGGATACACCAGGTCCGGTACCAGGTCGAGGGTGCGACTATAGATAGCAGAAAGAGCATCGGAATGAGCCCAGTTATCTACTTTACGAACCCATTTTTTTACGTAGGGCCAGACCTCGGTAAGTTCACTTTTTGTTTTAAGGCTTTCGCAGTAAAAAAAACTTTGCTGCATATGCTCAAACACATGACTACTGTTCCAGACGTAGTGCCAAATTTCAATCTGGTTGTTACAGGTAAGGTTGGAGAATGAATATCCATTTTTAAAACATTTACGCTGCTGCGGAACGGTAAGACCGATTAATTGCATCCCGGTTCCGTAATACTTCTGCATTTTTGCTATTTCATCCTGTGACTTCCTGACCGGTATTTTTTCAAGGTTGGCAGCAACTTCCTGCAGGTTTTTGGGGTAAAATGGCTCTATCATGATGGTGTTGATCTGTAAAAAAGCTATTCAATTGTAGATACAGGCATAGCATTGAAAATCAGCTATCGCCCGGATGGCAACTTATTTGATAACTCATGAAGATTTGTATGTACCAATTATGAACATATTGTACTTAAAAAGTGAGCCTAATATAGCATTTTATACATAAATAGTGTGAATGCTTAAAGAAGTATTTTAATTTTCTTTCTTACAGTTAAAAAATAACAGCCGAGGAGCATTTATTACTTTTAACCGGGATGTAATAAATAAAGGTAAAAGAAAACTTTAGAAGGGGGTATTTATCCATTTAGTAAACGCTTCTACTTGTTGAGCACTGGGGTTTTCTTTCTGAATAATAGAATATTGTGGATAGTATTCTTTTCCATCACTCACTAATGTAACCTGGTGTAAACGGCCATTTCTGAACACGGAAACCGGGCAGGAGTCGAGTCCTCTGAATAACTGTTGAACAATTTCCGGTGTAGCTTTAATGTTATTAACGGCTATCAGTTCATCTTTAAAGCGCAACTGGTTAAATGCCGGTGAGTCGGGTGCGATATCCTGAACCAGCATAATCTTATCGTTCTGCTGGATGCGGAACCCGAACCTGCTCTCGTTCAGGTTTGGCGATGACGATCGCTTCAGGATGCAACCTACACTACTCAACTGCTCGGTAAGTTCTTTTTCTACCGGCTCAGTACCGGTAATAAACCGGTTAAAGAATTCATCGGCATCACTGGTCATGAAACGCTGGGCTACTTCCTGTAGCGATTTAAGCGAATAACCTTTTCCCTTTTCATAATATTCAGTCCATAAGGTTCGCACGTAATCATCGAGTGAAAATTTCCCTTCGCTTTCCTGCCTGATGGTTAAATCCAGCAACAAACAGGCAATAGCTCCTTTAATATAAATGGAAACTTTTCGCTGGGGGGCAATTTGCTGGTAACCGTCGAGCCATAAATCCATAGACGATTCGGCAACCGAGCGATAATACCGTCCATAATTTCCAAAGTGGCGTTGCAGTACGGCATTCAGCTTTTTAAAGTATTGTTCCTTATTCCACACCCCGCTGCGCACCAGGAAAACATCGCCGTAGTAAGTGGTTAATCCCTCGGCAATGAAGCCGGTGAGAAAATAATTTTCCCGGGTAAAATCGTAGGGTATCAATTCCTCCGGTCGCAGCCTGATAATATTCCAGGTATGGAACAATTCGTGCGAACTTACCCCGAGAAAGCGATCGTAGTAGGGTTCCTGATCCATCTGGTTTTCCGGCCCCAGCACAATAACCGTACTGTTAAAATGTTCTACCCCGTGGTAGGCCGGGTACGGAACGAACTGGATGAGGAAATGATAGTCTTCACAGGGAAACCCCTTCATCATGGTAACCTGGTTTTCGGTAAAGGCTTTAAAATGGTCGAGGGTTTTTTCTTTATCCAGCACCACATTTCCTTTAAACCAGAGGTGAAAGGTAGATCCGGCATGCTCGTAAGTCCAATGCGTTAAGTCGGCTGCCGCAAACATGGGTGAATCAACGAGCTGGTAAAAACTATCCGCCTTCAGTACGTGCTTTTCAGGCTGGGAAAGGCCACAGGCTACTTCAAAGTCATCGGGCAGGTGAAGGTTTACCGTGCAGGCCGCGTTGAGGTAGCTTTCGTGGTAAAGCAGGCAGTTTACAAAGTTTACATAAAGCTGGGTATCATCGATCCAGGTATTGCCGGCATCGAGAATATCGGAAAAGAAATTGTAGTATACGGTTATTTTACTGGTTCCGCTACAATGTATCTGCCAACGGTCTTTGGTTATTTTACGGTAATATAACGGATTATCCTGCTCATCAACCACCCGGAACTGCTGAATATTCTTAGAGAAGTCGCCCAGTTCGTATCGTCCGGGGCGCCAGGCGGGCAGTTGCAGTTCCAGGGTTGCTGCTTCTCCCGAATGAATAGTAAAAGAGATATCGAGATAAGGATGTTGGGGTTCTTTGTAGTAAATGGTGTACTGCATGCAAAAATTTTTTCAATAATTTAGTGAATATTTGTAATGAAGGCAGAAGCGGTGCGACTTATTTTCAAATATTGTACGTGTGACTGACAGAACCAAAGAAGAATTTGTTTCGCTCATCTCAGAGTACCAGGGAATCATCCACAAGGTGTGTCATATGTACCAGGAGGATGAGGAAGACCGGCGCGACTTGTTTCAACTCATTACCTTTCAACTCTGGAAGGCCTATCCGAAATTCAGGGGAGATGCAAAATTTACTACCTGGATGTACCGCATTGCCCTGAATACGGCTATTACAAATTACCGGAAAGATCGCCGTAAGCCTGTGAACGTGATGTACGACGAGCAAACGTTGCAAATTCCTTACGAAGAACGAAACGACCTGGAGCGCAACGAGCAGATTGTGATGCTGCGTAAGGCCATTGATTTACTTTCCGATGTGGAAAAAGCTATCATTACCCTGTACCTGGAAGAGCGCGGATACCCGGAAATAGCTGAAATTGTTGGGATTACCCAAAACAACGTACGAGTGAAAATGAATAGAATTAAAAAGAAATTACGTAAAGTATTAACTGGTGTACTACATGGAGCTTGATGAACTGAAAACACTATGGAACCAATACCATGATCAACAAACGGTGGAAGTAGACCGTAACGATATACACCATATGTTAAAAGGGAGAAGCAGCGATGCCCTGGGAAAAATAAGGCGAAACCTGCTAATTGAAGCGATCATTGGCTTTATTTCTACCCCGTTGTTCGTATACTTTGCACTAAATCAGCCCCTGAAAATTATCACTTTGGTTAGTGTATTCCTGGCTATTTTACTCACCGGTATTTGCGGGTTATATCTATTTAAATACCGGGAATTGGGGCTTTTGCCCCTCAATGAGTACAATTTGAAAGAAAACCTGGAAGCCCTGATTAGCCGCTTCAAGCAGTACCAGAAGCAATACTACTGGATTAATATGCTGTTTATGCTGGCTCTTTTTATTCCTGCCCTAATTATTGGCATCAGCATCAAGGCCAACGGGGAGGTCGGTTACCTGCTTACCTCCGTCCGCTCACAACTTATTCTGGGGGGAATATATGTTCTGGCCGCTCTGCTCATGCACCCTTACATTCTATGGGTGAGCCAGTGTTTCTACGGCAAGCACGTAGATAAAATAACCTCCTGCCTGAACGAATTAAATACCCAAGAACAGCATTGAAAAGGAAGGAGCCAATTCAGCTGGATAAAGTGGTTTGCAGACCGGAAAATTTAGCGGATATTTGCGCTTATCTTTATTGAAGAGCACTAAACCCAAAGTAGTGCTGCTTGCTTGAAATAACACCAGGCAGGCTGTAAAAGAAGGCTAGGTCAATGAAAATAATTATTGCAGGTGCTGGGGATGTAGGTAAACACCTCGCCCGGTTGTTAACCTACGAAAACCAGGAAATCGTTATCATTGATAACGATCCTGAAAAACTGAGGCAGATTGGAAGCCAAATCGACGTAGCCACTGTGCGGGGAAGTGCTACTTCTTTCGCAGTACTGCAGGAAGCTAATGTAAATACTGCCGACCTGTTAATTGCCGTAACCAATTCGGAAGAAGTAAACATCGTTACGTCAGCCATTGCCAAGCAACTGGGTGCCAAACGAACGGTTGCGCGCATTGTTAACGAGGAATTTTTGCTTCGTAAGGATATACTGAGCCTTAAAAAAATTGGGATCGATGAGCTTATTTCTCCCGAATCGCTGGCTGCCCGTGAAGTAAAACGACTGCTCAAAAAAGCTGCGGTTACTGATAGTTTTGAGTTCGACCAGGGCATTCTTTCGCTCATTGGAATCACCATCGATGAAAACAGTCCGCTTATTCACAAACGCCTGGCCGAAACGGCTTCGCTAAATTCCGACAATACCTTTATCACTGTAGCTATTCTCCGGAACAATAAAACCATTATCCCCAAAGGCGACACCCGGATCGAGTTAAACGATCACGTGTATTTTATTACCCAGCCAAATGGAATAGATAAAGTGCTGGAGATAACCGGTAAAAAAACCATTGTAATTAAAGACCTGATGATCCTCGGTGGAAGCAAGGCAGCTTACCATACCGCGCGAAAACTGAGTGAGTTTTACCGGATTACGCTGGTGGAACGCGACAAGGAAAAATGCTTCGACCTGGCCGACCAGCTACCCAATGTGCTGGTAATCAATGGCGACGGCCGCGATGTGGAATTACTTCAGGAAGAGGGAATTGGCCAGATGGATGCTTTTATTGCCCTAACTGGCGATTCGGAAACCAATATTATTAGCTGTTTGGTGGCTAAAAATCAGGGGGTGCAGAAAACCATCGCTTTGGTGGAGAACATGGATTACATTCACCTGAGCCAGAACATCGGGGTAGATACCCTGATTAATAAGAAACTCATTGCAGCAAACTTTATTTTCCGTTACATCCGGGAAGGAGAAATTGTTTCTATTACTGGTGTACACGGTGTGGAAGCGGAAGTGCTGGAGTACGTAGTAAAAGATAATTGCGCCATTACCAGTAAAATGCTGAGAGACCTGCATTTCCCGGGCGACGCCATTATTGGCGGGGTAATTCGCGACGGTAAGGGGTACATTGCGTTGGGAGATTTCTTTTTCCTTCCGGGCGACCGGGTAGTAGTGCTGAGCAAGCGAAAGAGCCTGTCGGAAGTGGAAAAATTCTTTAAGTAATGCGGCGGCAGAAATTCAACTGGAAGCTGATCCTGAGTATTCAGGGTACATTACTGCTCTTCAACGGAGCCTTTATGCTGTTCTGCCTGCCTGTATCGATTTATTACTGGGAGGAAGACTGGATTGCACTAGTCATTGCTTCTGGTATTACGGCCACGGTTGGAGGGGTGGTACGGTTCATTACGGGCAAACAGGCCGACAAGGAACTGAAACGCCGCGACGGTTTCCTGGTAGTTAGCCTGGGCTGGGTTACTATGTCGCTTTTTGGTTCGCTGCCTTACCTGATCGACGGCAGTATTCCGGTTTACCCAGACGCTTTTTTCGAAGCCATGTCGGGCTTCACCACAACGGGAGCCACTATTCTTACCGATATTGAATCACTACCCAAAGGCATATTGCTCTGGAGGAGCCTTACCCAGTGGATCGGCGGTATGGGTATCATCGTGTTGGCAGTGGCCATTTTACCCATATTAGGCATCGGTGGTATGCAGTTATACGTGGCTGAAGCACCGGGAATTTCGCCCGATAAGCTAAAGCCCCGTATCCAGGATTCAGCAAAGCGCTTGTGGTACATTTACGTGGGGCTTACCGGGCTGGAATTTGTACTGCTGGCTATAGGCGGAATGAACCTGTACGATTCGCTCTGTCATAGCCTCACTACCATGGCTAGCGGTGGTTTCTCGCCCAAAAATGCAAGCATAGCCTTTTACGACTCGGCTTACATTCAGTATGTGATCATTATTTTCATGTTCATAGCGGGAACCAGCTTTTCCCTTACCTATTTCCTGCTGAAAGGACAATACAAAAAAGTGCTGAATAACGAAGAATTCCGGTACTACCTGGGGGTGGTGCTGGGTTTAATTTTAATCGTTTCGCTGGCTATCAACTTTCAAGTTGGTAGCGATTTTGAAAAAGCCTTTCGCGATGCAGCCTTTCAAATAGTTTCGCTTATCACTACTACTGGTTTTATAACGACCGATTATACCGCTTTTACCCCGCTGGTTACGCTGGTTTGTTTTCTTACCATGTTCATCGGGGCATCGGCCGGATCAACAGCGGGTGGAGTGAAGATTATCCGACACGTCATTCTGTTCAAAAATACCCTGCTGGAACTAAAGCGGCAGATTCACCCCTCGGCCGTGCTACCCGTGCGTTTTAACGGGAAGGCTATTACACAAGATATTACCTACAATATCCTGGCCTTTTTCATTATTTATATTTCCAGCTTCGTGCTGGGTACGTTCATTCTTTCGGCGCTGGGTGTAGACTTTATAACTTCCCTGGGGGCTGTTGCCGCTTCTTTAGGTAACGTAGGGCCTGGTTTGGGCGATGTGGGGCCGGTAAGCAATTTCGCCGCCTTACCCGACGCAGTTAAGTGGATCCTGGCTTTCCTGATGCTGATTGGCCGGCTGGAATTGTTTACCGTGTTATTATTATTTACGCCATTCTTCTGGAAAACCCATACCTGAGTAAACCCTCGAGTTAGTGAGTTTTTCAATATTCATGAGTAATTGCCGTAGAATCCTTGATGAGGGATAGAAGTGTGGCAGATTAAATTTTCATCATTAAAACACTAAAGCAGTAACTGGAAAGATACCTTTACGGTAAATTTGCTTACGCCGGGGCTGTTCAGGTAACTGAGGCGATGGAAAGCATCGATCCGGGCTACCTTAAAAATATTCTCAATGCCATACCCAAGTTCCACAAATGGCCGGCTACTAAAAAATCCGAAGCCGGGAATAGGTTTCCCTTCGTTGTCGGTTTCAGCAATGATATCATTGTTTTCTTCCCGGACGCCACCCCACACTGCGTTAGCAGAACCTACAAGCCGCCATTTTAGCTTTTTCATCAACGGAATGCGGTTTAGTATAAACCCTTCAAACTGATGCTGGTACCGCATGGACACGTACTGATCGCTTACAAACTCGAAGAAGCTCATGGTATTGAACGCAGCAGTAGTGTAAAATGGTGATTCGTTTCCGATGTGAACCTGAAGTAAAGGGTAAGGCAACTGGTTGAAAATATAGCCGCCCCGTAAATCAACCCGGGAAGTACCCAAAAATCCCATAATTAGGTTTTGCTTAACGGATCCATCGATTCGATGATAGTGGAAATTTCCTCCCAGTAAATTATTTACGCCCAGGGTATAGCGAGCAGTAATAACCGGCCAGCGTTCTGTATCCAGGCTGAAGCGCTGGTTCCCTTTAATCAAATAAGCTGCGTCGCGGGAAAAGCGGGTTTCAAACTGAAATTCAGTGGTGCTGAAGGTTGAAGCAACCGGCGAAGCCACATCATTCGGACGGGTAAGGTAAGCGAAATCGAACAGGGGGTTAAAACTTTTATTCTTCAGCGTAATGCGCTGGCTAAGGCCCCAGCGGAGATCCGAGAAAATACTGATCCGGTTGCTGGTAAACCGGTAAGGCCGAACGAGGTTTCCCAACCGGCTGAATCCGTAAAATATTGCATTCTGGTTATTTAACAGGGCATCGGCCGATAGGCCCACCTGGTCAATATCTTTCCTGTGATCTACACTAACTACCGACCAGGGGCTGCGGGAAATGATATAATCCACACCCAGTCCGTATTTAAACTTTTCGTCCCGGGTGCCATAAGCCCCATACGCCCGGATAATCCATTTATCGCTGAATTTTTCGTTTGTCCGAAACGCCAGTTCCATGCGATGGCCCTCGATGTTGTTAAAAGCATAGAACAAAGGGTAAGGTCCAATATCGATCGGGCCAACATCCTGATACCCCCCGATGGCAAATTCCAGCAGTTCCATGTAGGATTTTACCATGGGAATATTCTTGATGGAATCGATATTGGCATAAACCAGCATATCGGTATCTGTGAGCGGGGTGTGGCGTTTCATTTCCCAGAACTGCTCGTCCTGCTTGTAGGCATTTTCATCGAGCGATAAGGCCTGATCGTAAAAGCGTGAAGGCTGCTCCTGGTTGGTTTTAAAATCGGTATTGGAAGTATAAAACTTGGCCAGCACACCCGGTGTATTTTTCACGGGCAATACCTTTAGCAGCACCCTGCTTTTCGCCGGAAGCCAGGCTCCTGCATCGGTTTGCTCCAGCGTTTGCTGAATTTTAATTTTCTCTACAAAATTCAGGTTGGCAGTAGCCTGTACGGTTGCATCAATTTGTTTTAGTGCATACTCTTTTTTGGTAATCCACACCGTACCAAAAAATGCCAGGTCCTGTTCGCTTTTGGGAAATACATCGAGGCGATAGCAGTAATCACCGTCTACGTGTAAACTGTCAGATAACTCGTATTCGTAATACAACCGTCCGCTTTCCGCAATGGGAGAAACAAATTTCTTGTAAACGATATCGAGCCAGTTCTGGTAAAAATTATACTGCTGAAAGGTAGCCCCGGTCATCTGGGCCAGCCAGGAATTATCATCTACACCAACCCCTTTCACCCGGGTTCGAAGAATATTTTCCCGTTTTACCCTGGGATTATTTTTGTGGTAAACGCGCGAAATAGTTTCGGAAAAGAATACCGGAATCAGTTGCTCGCCATCTTCATCGTAAAACTGGTTCAGGCTGTCGATAGCTGTGGTAATTTTACGAATGGGAAAGAAGTCTTTAAATTTATCAGAAAGGTTATCTACATCTAACTCCAACTTGGTGTAACTCTCGTAATTATATGAGTTCAGGTTGCGGCTGTTGTTGGTTTCCCGGTTTTTGTGTAACCGGCGTAGAATTTCGAAAGCCGGGTTCTCACCGGCCAGAACAACAACTTCTTCCAGATTCATCGTTTCCGGAATGAGATTAATGTTGATTACCTGTTCTTTTCCCTGCTGAACCGGTTTTACTTTTTTCTGATAGCCGATATAGGAAAACTCAACCGAATCAACCGGACTGGCGGTGGAGAGGGTATAATTCCCTTCGAAGTCTGTAGTGATTCCAGTAGAAGTACCTTTAAATACCACGTTGGCAAAAGGAATGCCTTCACCGGTTTCAGCATCACTGATCTTTCCGCTAATCGCAGTTTGTTGACCCTGGGCAGCTATTACGCTTAAAAACAGCGGGATGCTGATATAAATGAAGCGATGTACAGGCATTGGTTTTGTGGTATACATTTAGGCTCTTCACCAGCCATTTTTGCAATATCTGTATTTAACAGCAGTAACTCAATAAAACGTTGGCCCTTCAGCCTTTGGTGTAAGATTGGGAGAAAATTACAGAAAATTGAATGCTTTGTTTTATGGACTTATTTTTTAGGAATATGATCCGGCTACTTTTTGGTTATGAGGCGATGCAGACTGCCTTGCAACACTCCTTACTTCTTTTCGAGCCTTCCGTTTACGCGCAACGGTTACCAGGTAAGCCAAACCGAACAAAGCCCCTGCTACACTTACAATGGCCCCGGCAATGGAACCGTCGAGAGCTACAGCAAGGTAATATCCAAGCACACTGATGATGAGCGAAATAACGATTACGCCGAACAGTAAATGCGTAAATTTTTCGGTAAGCAGGTAAGCAATTGCTGGAGGCCCTACCAGGAGAGCAACAACGAGAATAGCCCCGACCGAATCGAATGCTGCAACGGTGGTCATGGATACCGCTCCCATGAGCAGGTAATTCCACAGGCTCACCGAAATGCCTATTGATGCAGCAAAAGCCGGATCGAACGTGGATATTTGCAATTCTTTATACCCCAGTCCTACAAATAGTAAGTTTATCACTAAAATAATACCCGCAATGTAAGGGGCCCTGGGGCCCAGGCTTTGCCCTGATTCGGTAATCCACAGGTCGATAGGAACGTAAGCAATTTCCCCATAAAGTACGCATTCCTGGTCGAGGTCAACCTGGCCGGCATACACGCTGATTAAGATGATGCCAAGAGCAAACAGGCTGGTAAAGCTCACCCCGATGGCTGCATCGGTTTGCAGGCGTGCGCGCTGATGAAAAAAATCAATCATAAACGTAGTGAATACGCCCAGCAGTGCTGCTCCCAGTATCATGGGAAGGCTATCGCGGCTTTCACTCACCAGGAAGGCTATGACAATACCGGGTAGCACAGCGTGAGAAATCGCATCGCCGACCATGGCCATGCGACGCAAAACCAGGTAAATGCCCAGTATACCACAGGACGCTGAAAACAGGAAAGCGGTAAGAATTATATAAAATGCATCCATAATTAATAAGGAATCTCTTTTCGATGGGGGTCTTCCGCTGGAAATTTTAGCATCATTTCCAGCTCTCTTTCCAGTTCCGGAGTAATGACGTGCTCAATGGTTTCTGCATCTTCGTGCACGTGGTCGGGTGCGATTTTCAGGTACTTCGATAAGTATAGTTCCCATAAGCGGTGCAACCGGACCAGGCGCCTTCCTTTATTCAGTCCGGCTTCAGTGAAATTCCATCGGTTTCCGGTTTTATGAACGTACCCTCTGCGTTGCAACCGGCGAAGCGAAGCCAGCAAAGGCTTACGGGGAAAGTATCGCTCTCGTTGCAATTCCTTTACCGTCCGGCCCGGTATTAAATTACTCGTTTTTTCTCCAATGTGGTAAATCTCTTTCAACAGGTTTTCGTCCATGATCTGCTTTTTCAGCGCTTGTTGCTGCAGGGTTCGGGAAATAATGCCTCTTTCAGGGGCGAAAAAGAAAGACAGCAAAGCAATGATCGAGATAATAATTACAATCCAGGGGCCTGTGGGCATATTTGGAGCAGTATAGCTTACATATGCACCGGCCAGTCCGGATAATGCCCCCATCGCTGCAGCCAGTACGGTCATGTTTAGCACTTTGTTGGTCCAAAAGCGGGCTGCAGCGGCCGGTGTAATCAGCATGGCAGCCATCAATACTACTCCTACCGCCTGGATACCAGTTACTACAGCTAATACGGTAAGAGAAGTAAGTAGCAGGTTTAGAAATTTTACGGGTAACCCCAGCACACTGGCGAACTGGCTATCAAAAGCAATAATCTTCAGTTCTTTGTAAAACAGTGCAATGGTAACCAGGAGTATAATTGCAACCACACTGAATATTAACAGGTCACGACCTACAAGGGCAGCTGCTTTGCCAAATAAAAAAGAATCCAGCCCGGTTTGGGCAGCATTACCAGAGTGCTGAATGTTGGTAAGCAGAAGAATACCAACACCAAAAAATACTGATAAAATCAATGCAATGGCAGTATCTTCCTTAATCTTGGTTTTAGTAGTTATGGTATCAATGACCACCAAAGAAATCCAGCCGGTAATAAAAGCCCCGGTTATGAGCACCAACGGATCCTTGTTCCCGGATATAATAAAAGCAAGGCAAATTCCCGGTAGCACGGAATGCGCTACAGCATCGCCAACCAGTGCTTTCTTTTTCAGAAACGTAAAGCTTCCAACCACCGCCGAAGAAGCGGTTAGCAACATCGCACCTATAGTAACTGAAATGATGCTGGGATCGGAAAAAGATAAAAACTCCAGTAAACTATTCATTATCAATACTTTTCTCTGCTGGGAATCTGGCGTTTTTTAACCAGTTCACCCACCTCCGTTAATACATTTAGCTTACCGCCATAAGTTTCCTGTAGCAGTTCAGTAGTGAATACTTTTTCAATTGGGCCTGAAGCAATCAGACGCATGTTCAGGAGCACGACCCAATCGAAAAATTCAGCTGCCGATTGCAGGTCGTGGTGTACCACCACTACGGTTTTCCCCTCGGCCGATAATTCCTGTAAAATTTCCAGGATGGCCGATTCCGTAGCTGCATCCACCCCCGCAAAAGGTTCATCCATAAAATACAGGTCGGCTTCCTGGGCCAGGGCGCGGGCCAGAAATACCCTTTGCTGCTGGCCACCGGAAAGCTGGGAAATTTGTCGCTTATAATACGGGTTCATGCCTACCTTTTCCAGGCATTCCATGGCTATTGTTTTATCTCTCTTTCCCGGGCGCTTGAAAAGTCCGAGCCTGGCGTACCTTCCCATCAGCACTACATCGAGCACGGAAGTTGGAAAATCCCAGTCTACCGTTTCCCGCTGCGGTACGTAACTCACCTTTTTTCGTACATCTTCCAGTGACTGGTTGAATAGCCGCACGTATCCGGATGCCAGTGGTAATAAATCCATGGCTGCTTTAACCAGAGTAGATTTTCCTGCCCCGTTCGGACCGATAATACCGATCAGTGCCCCGCCGGGGAGGGTCATATCTACATTCCACAACACCGGTTTTTTGTGGTAAGAAACTGTAAGATCATGAAATTCAACAACCGGATTTTCTGCTTCTATTTTCATAATGAATTACTTAAAAAATGGTATACTTACCTGTAATCTTTAGCGGCTGGTAACCGGTTCAGGTGCCAGGCTGCTGACAATAGTGTTTACATTAGACTTCACCATGCCCACGTAAGTGCCTTCGGGAGTTCCTGCTGCCCCCATGGCATCGGAGTATAAATTTCCACCGATTATCACTTTATGGCCTTTCTGGCCACAAGCTTCCACGATCGACTGAATATTTTTTTGCGATACCGATGTTTCTACAAAAACAGCCGGAATCTTATTTTTTACAATAAACTTTACCAGTTCTACCCGGTCTTTCAACCCAAATTCAGACAAGGTTGAAATGCCCTGTAGCCCCCGGACCTTTATGTTGTAAGCCTTACCGAAATAATTAAAAGCATCGTGGGCAGTAACAAGGATACGTTGTTGTTGCGGAATCCGTCCGACATGTTCACTAACCCATTCGTGTAGATTTTTTAGTTCTTTAGCGTAATTATTGGCATTGGATGAGAAGTATTCCTGACTTTCCGGATCAGTGTCGGATAATGTAGTACGAACCGTTTCCAGGGTCTGGCGCCACAGGCTTACATCGAACCATATGTGTGGATCGTACGCCTGGTCATACACCGGGTCGGCCATTAAGCGGGAAGAATCAATAGTTGCAGCCACAGGAACTACTGTTTTTACCGCAGCCAGCTTCTCGAGCACTTCGCCCATTTTCCCTTCCAGTCGTAAACCGTTGTAAAAAATTACGTCGGCTTCCTGGAGTTTTTTTAAATCTCCCTGGGTAGCTTTGTACAGGTGAGGATCAACTCCCGGGCCCATTAGCGAAATAACTTCTACCGAATCGCCCCCGATTTGCTTTACGGCATCAGTAATCATACCGGTAGTGCATACTATCAGCGGTTTATTACGCGATTCCTGTACGGCAGGACCACAGGAAGAAAATAATGTAAGGGTTAAAGCTGCCAAAAGCAGGTTTATTCGCATAGCTTTAATCTGGTTGGTTAACAGCCTTATTCTTTTGATAAACCCATGGTAATAATTTTTATCAACATAAACTAATTTTTAGGTTTATCTAAATTGATAGTTATACGTTGTGGTACCAGTTTAGTTTTTTGTTTTAATGAATATTTGTAGCTGGTAGGCGGGTTACAGGCACAGGCACCGTTCACTATGCTTACTCCATGCCTGCGAAAAAAAGTGGATAGTGGGAGGGAGCCAGGCACAAGTGCTCTTTGTTGTATTTATTGAACACCTGTGCCAGGTAATTATTTACTATAAGGCGGGTAGGAAGCTTGTTTAATACCCTTTACCGAATTAATAGGTGAATCAGGGTTTAAATAGCCATTCATAAACTTGTAAACCTTCACCCGGATTTCCTTGGCAATTTTGGTATCGAGACGGTCGAAAGAATGCCCTCCTTCAATATCTTCGTAAATCTTGTACTCGAAGTCCTTGTCGTACGCTTTCAGGGCATTAATAAGGTGCTCTACCTCCAGTACATTTACGTCTCCATCGTTAGTATTGGTGTGTACCAGCAGGGGAGTTTCCAGTTTCTGGGCATTCCAGGCTGGAGATCTTCTTCGGTATTCGTTCACATCCTCGTAAGCGGTTTTTCCAATGTGGAAGTCCGCACTATACAATTCTCGGTATCCCTGGGTCTTATAACCCATGCGGGCAATAAGGTCGCTAACAGGCACCCCTGCGTAAGCTACTTTATAGCTATCGGGATGCTCAAAAATATTATGAAGGGTAATGAGCCCGCCGTGACTCCAGCCCAGTATACCCACCCGGTTTTTGTCGAGGAAATCGTAATTTTCCAGCATGTAATTCCGGGCAGTGAATACATCTTCCACTTCCAGCCCGCCGTAATCGATCTGTTTGTAAAAACCGCGCCCGTAACCGGTACTACCCCGGTATTCAGGGGCTACAACCACGTAGCCCTGGCTAACCAGTTCGCGTACAATATGGGTGTAGAAAGTATTGAAGTTGCTATGAACGCCGCCATGCGGCAGTACCAGCAGGGGGTACTTCCCGTTGGTATCCATATCTTTTGGAAAGAACATGTAAGTTTGAAAGCGTAGTGGATTTCCGGCACCTTGAGCGGTTGGGTTAGGAATATTCCTTGGTGGAGGGCCAGTTAGGTATACCTTATCCATGGTAGCAATATCGCTGATTTTATCGTACCATAAAATATCATCCAGGGCCTTACGAATGCGGTTATTATCGTGGTACATCCGGTCTACGTCTTCCTGTAAAGCCTGTATCTGGGCCGACAGTTCTTCAACGGTGTTGTTTTTTGGGGTTTGTGCACGGGTTACCGTACTCATAATCAGTAGAATTACCAGTAAGCAAAGTTTTTGCATAAGATGTTTGGTTTATATGATCACAGAGACGCCTTACAAGGATGGTCCTTGCAGGCGTTTCCAAAATTCTTGAATTTGAATGGTGATTCGTAAAATTGATTTTATTCTTCCAGGTAAGTTTTAAATACTGAAAAGCGGGCTGTTTCCACCGCTTGTTTGTAAGCAGAAAATTCAGCGTTGAACTCAGATCTGATTTCAGCCAGGCCGGAATTGATATTTTCACTCACCCGGGCCAGTACCTTTTCCTGGGTTGGCGTAGGAGGGGTGAGAATAGATTCCAGGAACCGGCGGGCCGTATATAACTGACTGCTCAGCAGTGCAGGATTGCGACTAAATCCCTGGATGGGCTCTGGATTAATGCGATACATTAATTCTTTTAGCGTTTGCTTCACTTGTTTTCCCTGCGCTTTCAGATTTTTATAAGTATTGTCGTCAGCGTCTTCCAACTGCTGGTCAATCATGGCCACTGTTTCCATTGCGCTTCTTATCTGGTCGGCCATAGCTGTTACCTCCTGCACTTTATCACGGTATTGCTGAATCATTTCTTCCTTTTCAGCCAGCACCGTACCGCTGCGGGTAATGCGGGGATCCAGTTTTACATTTACCGGCGTGGAAGCCTCTTCCCCGTTGCTACGCAGGGTAACGGTGTATTTACCGGGCAATACTTCAAAGCCACCGGAAGCTATTGCGTGTGGGTCGGTTGGCTTTTCTTTATCCGGAGAGCGAGGGGCATCACGTTCCAGGTTCCAGCTGAAGCGATTAACTCCCGGCCGGGCATTATCGTAGAAATGGCGTACCGTTTCACCGTTCTCGTTTCGGATCAGTACTTCAACTGTATCTTCTTCCGAAAGCCCGTTGTACTGGTAAGTAATTAATGCACCAAACGGACGGTTTTCAGCTGCAAACAGGCCATGACCGGTACTGCGGTAACCAATATTCTCCCCAATAATAGCTAGCCAGGCATCGGGAGCAGCAAAAGCGTGTAACCCGGCCGAACTTAGCAGTTCCTTTTGGCCGGCCATTTTGCGTAATGGACGAATATCGTCCAGTATCCAGAAGGAACGCCCAAAAGTGGCGATCACCAGGTCGTGTTCACGAGGGTGAATAACCATATCCATAGTAGGCACCGTGGGATACCCGTTCGTCCATTTGGTCCAGGTATCGCCGGCATCAATACTAGCATAAAGTCCGAATTCGGTTCCACAGAACATCAGGTTGGGTTCCAGTGGGTCCTGTACGAAGGAAAGAGCATATCCCATTACGTCTTTTTCATCGACCAGCCGCTCCCATTTTTTACCGTAATTCCGGGTGCGGTAAATGTAGGGTGTCCAGTTCGAACGCCGGTAGTCGTTCAGTACAACCACGGCCTCGCCCGGATTATAGGAAGAAGCTTTAATCTGGGCTACCCACATGCCTTCGGGGATATCTTTAATGTTATCGACTACGTTAGTCCAGTTTTCTCCGCCATCCTGCGTAAGCTGAATATTGCCATCGTCAGTACCGGCCCAGATTACTCCCTGTTTCAGCGGGCTGGGAGCAACCGAAATAATAGTGGTAAAATTCTCGGCACTACTGTTGTCTTTGGTAAGCCCACCGGTAGTAAGCTGTTGCTGCTTTTCCGGATCGTTGGTGGTTAGGTCGGGAGAAATTACATCCCAGGTTTTTCCCTGGTCTTCACTTTTTAGCAGGTACTGGCTACCGTAGTAAATAGTTTCTTTATCAACAGGATCGAGCGCAATGCCTGAATTCCAGTTGAAGCGTAAATCATTTCCTTCGGGATGAAAGGGACGAATAGTGCGAATTTCCCCGGTTTCCCGGTCGTAACGGTTCAGCGATCCGCCCTGCGACATGGAGTAACCGTAGCGATTGTTCGTGGAATCGGGAACCACTTCAAATCCGTCGCCGCTACCGATACGTTCCCAGTACAGGTTCCGAATGCCTTTTTTTCGCCACACCTGGCTCGGCCCACCCCAGGAACCGCTGTCCTGCATACCGCCATATACAAAGTAAGGCACACCCATATCTACATTCACGTGGTAATATTGCCCCAGCGGTAGGGTTTCCGGGAAGTGCCAGTGGGCACCGCGGTCGCGGGAAATGGCCATCCCCCCGTCATTCCCAACGATTAGAAAATCAGGATTTTCGGGGTGAATATACCACGCATGGTTATCGCCGTGCAGCAGGTTAGGATCGATAAATCGGGTAAAGTTTTTACCCCCGTCTTCACTTACCGTAACCCGCGAATGCAGGCTGTATAAACGGTTTTCATTCTTAGGATCTACGTAAATGTCGGCGTAATAGAAAGGACGGTTGCCGATCGACTCATCCCCGTCTTTCGATACCTGCTTAAAAGTTATGCCCCCGTCCTCGGATCGGAAGATGGCATTAGACTTCGACTCCACGTAAGCGTACACCCGGTTAGAGTTGGAAGGGGCAATCGCCAGTCCCATTCTGCCAAGCTCACCCTCCGGTAGGCCATTTTCATGGGTTCGCTCTTCCCAGTTGTTTCCTCCATCGTATGAAACGTAAAGTCCGGATCCTTCTCCACCCGAATTAAAATACCAGGGCCAGCGGCGAAATTCCCACATGGCGGCCATCAGCTTATTGGGGTTATTCGGATCGATAACCAGGTCGGCTATGCCGGTTTTTTCATTTACGTACAGCACCTGATCCCAGCTTTTACCACCATCGGTGGTTTTGTATACTCCGCGGGAAGTGCTTTCTCCCCACGCATCGCCCTGGGAGCCTACCCATACAATATCAGGATTTTCAGGGTGGACAATAATACGGTGTATAACCCGGGTTGATTCCAGCCCCAGATGTTCCCAGGTTTTACCACCGTCCATCGACCGGAATACGCCGTTACCCATGTTCTGGGTATTCCGGGGGTTGCCTTCGCCGGTACCTACCCAGATAATATTCGGGTTTTTCTGGTAAATGGCGATATCGCCTATGGAAGCAGCCGGCTGGTTGTCGAAAATCGGCTCCCAGTGAATGCCTCCGCTGGTCGATTTCCATACGCCTCCGGATGCGGTTCCGATGTACATGGTCGTAGGGTCGTCGGTTACTGCTGAGGCCACTGTTACCCGTCCGCTCATTCCGGCCGGGCCGATGTTACGGGCCTGTATACCTTTCAACCGGTCCATATCCAGTTGCTGAGCCAGGGTGGGAAGAGTGTACAGAAGGGTCAGTGTTAAAAAAAGCAGGCGTTGACATAAGCGGCGATCACTATGCGCACTGAATAGACCTGGTTTGGGAGGTAAGGGGTGATGGCTTTGCTTGCCAGCCCCCTGTACCGTAGAATTATTTGTTGCTTTCATAATTTTTTGTTTAAAAGTTGGAATACACTACCGGCCCGTTTCATAGGCGTTAAATATGTTAAAACGGCCATTTTCAACCGCATTTCGGTAATCCGGCCATTTTTCAGTAAAAAAGGTGTTTACAGGCTTCATAGCCTCGTTTACACTGTTCTCCAGGTTGGCCATCGCTACCTGCTGGTTTGCTGAAACCGGAACCAGGGTAGAACGCAGCAGGTAGCCAGCATTTCCCAGTTGAACGGCAATTTTATTATGGTCGCGAATAAAGCCCTGTACTGGTTTTTCAACGATGGTATAAATTAACGATTCCAGCCTCTTGTCCATCGCTCTCCCTCTCTCCATTAAATCAGTTGCAGTTTCATCATCGCGTAAAGCCAGTTGTTTATTCACCAGTTCAATGGTTTTGCGGGCATCTCTCAGTTTATCAGTGGCTGAAGTAACATCAGCTACCAGTTGATTGTAATCCTGGATCATTTCATCTTTTGCAGTCATTTCTTCCATGCTCAGGTCTAGCCTGGGATCAGGCTTTACGTTCACTGTTGTTGCTGCCTGGCTGCCGTTGTAGGTATACCGAACAGTGTAGGTGCCGGGCAGTACGTGAAAGCCTCCGCGTTCTTTGGCATTTTTACCCGGTTTTTTCTGATTAGGCTGGCGAATGGCTGCCCGCTCCAGTTCCCAGTTCAGGCGGTTAATTCCGGCAGTGGGTTCGTGCATCAGGGTTCGTACCTTCCGGTTATCTTCATCAAAGATTTCAACCTTTACCTGTTCCTTACCTTCCTGTACGGCATCCAGGTAGAAAGATAGAAGTGCTCCGTACGGACGGTTTTCCCCGTTATACAGGTGGTCGCCAACCTTGCCGTGGCGGTAACCGTGCGATTCGCCGATGTTGGCCAGCCAGGCATCAGGGGCAGAAAAAGCATGCAACGATCGGCTTAGCAGATTGGGGTCAGCGGCTATCTCCTGCAGGGGTTTCAGGTCGTCGAGGATGTAAAATGAACGTCCGAAAGTTCCCAATACCAAATCGTGTTCGCGGGGATGGATTACCATGTCCTGTACCGGCACACTGCCGTAGCCGGCGGTCCACTTAAACCAGTTATCTCCGCCATTAGTACTCAGGTATAACCCGAATTCGGTTCCGCAGAACATCAGGTTGGGCGATACCGGATCCTGCACGAAAGAAAGGGTAGCTCCACGGGCGTCTTCGGGCCCTACAATCCGATCCCAGCTTTTCCCGTAATTGGTGGTCTGGAATACGTACGGCGTCCAGTCTTCATTCCGATGGCCATCGAATACCACAAATGCTTCCCCGGCATTGTAGGTAGACGCGTGGATGTGGGGAATCCAGGTATTGTCGGGTACTTCTTTAATATTATCAGTGAGGTTAGTCCAGGTTTTTCCCCCATCGCGGGTAAGCTGCAGGTTGCCGTCATCAGTACCTACCCAGAGCAACCCTTCCTGCAGTTCGCTGGGTACAATGGTTATGATACTAGTATGGTTTTCAGCCCCGCTATTATCGTAAGTTAAGCCCCCGGTTTTTAGCTGGTTTTGTTTGGTCGGGTCGTCGGTAGTAAGGTCGGGCGAAATAATTTCCCACGATTTGCCGTAATCGCTGCTTTTGTGCACGTACTGGCTGCCGTAGTAAATCGTTTTATTATCATGCGGGTCAATGGCAATACCTGCATTCCAGTTAAACCGAAGGTGTTCACCCTCCGGGTGCTGGGGTTTGGAAGCCAGTAGTTGCCCCGATTTACGGTCGTACCGCACCAGATTACCAGCCTGCCCCATCGACCAGCCGTAGCGGTTATTTTTCGGATCGGGAATCATATCGAAGCCGTCGCCTACGCTGAGCCGCTGCCAGTACAGGTTGCGGATGCCACCTTTAAACCAGCTTTGGCTGGGCCCGCGCCAGGAACCGTTGTCCTGCAAACCGCCATAAATATTGTAAGGCACTTCGTTATCTACCCGTACGTGGTAGAACTGGCCAAGCGGTAAATTATCAACAAAACGCCAGGTTTCTCCCCGGTCGTCAGTAATCAGTAACCCCCCATCGTTACCGTTTACAATGTAATTCGGGTCTTCGGGGTGAACCCACCACACGTGGTGGTCGGTATGTACCCGGTTTCCGGGGGCAAACATATCCCAGTTTTTTCCACCGTCTTCCGTAACCGTGATGGTAGAGTGCACGCTGTACACCCGGTTTTCATTTTTAGGATCCACAAAGATATCGGCGTAGTAGAACGGGCGGGAACCCAGGTTTTTATCACCTTTGGAAGACATCCTCTCGAAGGTTTCCCCACCATCTTCTGAACGATAAATGGCATTTTCTTTACTTTCTACCCAGGCGTATACAATGTTGGTATTGGAAGGGGCAATGGCCAGTCCGGTACGGCCTATTTCGCCTTCGGGTAATCCGTTTTCTTGCGTGCGCTGCTCCCAGGATTCCCCGCCATCCATCGATACGTAGATGCCTGAACCGGGGCCGCCAGATTTAAAGAACCAGGGCCATCGGCGGTATTCCCACATAGCAGCGATAATCTTATTGGGGTTCTCCGGGTCAACTACCATATCGGCAGCCCCGGTCTTTTCATTCACGTACAACACCTTACGCCAGCTTTTGCCGCCATCAACAGTTTTATATACGCCCCGTTCCGGGTTTTCACCCCAGGAAGCGCCAAGGCTGGCGGCCAGTACGATATCGGGGTTATCGGGATTAATAATGATGCGATGAATAGAACGGGTATTCTCGAGCCCCATAAACTGCCAGCTTTTTCCACCATCGATCGACTTGTAAATACCGGCCCCGTTATTTTCGCTGTTCCGTGGGTTGCCTTCGCCGGTACCGGCCCAGATAATGTTCGGGTTTTTCTGGTATACTTTTACGGCCCCAATCGAAGCCGACTTGCCGTTGTCAAAAATCACTTTCCAGCTATCGCCGCTGTTGGTTGATTTCCACAGGCCTCCGGCGGCAGAGCCAAGGTACATGATACTGGGGTCGGAAAGGTTAACGTCGAGTGAAGTAACTCGCCCGCTCATTCCGGCCGGACCGATATTCCGGGGTTCCATTTCTCCTATCTGGTCCATTGTAAGTTGCTGAGACCAGGAAGGAGTTAAGCCTGCCAGGTAGAGTACCAACAGGCTGTAGAAAAAATGGTATAAATGCTTATTCATGATACAGGTGGTTTATTCAGACAATCAATATAAAAAAGCCTGTGGAGGAAACCACAGGCTTAATTACAGATTCGACCAAATGATGTATTCAGTGGGTCGATTACATGGTGTTTACCGGGGTAGGTTCAAATAAACCTCTCCTGGCTTCTACTGCATTCGGGTTAGAATTCAGTTCGTTCTGCGAATAAATGAACCGCTCGGGCGGGGTTCCGTTCGGCGCATTGTTGGCCTGGATTCCGGAAAGCGGAAAAGGAACAGAAATGACTCCGGCGTCCGGATCCCGGCGTATTCTGCGGGTATCATCGAAGGGTACGGTGGTTCCAAAACCGGAAATGTAGCGTTCTTCAATAATTTCGCGCAATAATGCCAGGTCCTGGCTAACGTTATCGGGGTTCTCGATGCCCCCGTTCTGGAAGTCGGCGGCCACGTAAGCTTCGTAGTTGTAACTGAAGTCATCGACAAAGTCAGGGAATGCTGCTCCTGAATTCAAAAACTCCCGGTGATCATTCAGGTGGCCAAGCCCAACCGCAAAGCTTTGGGTGCGGGCACCCGCTTCGGCCAGGATTAGGTTGTTTTCCTCAAAAGTAACCAAATTCATGGGCTCGTCCTGAGCGGCAACACCCCTGGAAGCACCGCCATCCCGCTCAACCGTCAGGTATTCCCTGCGGGCAGTTTCGTCGGTTTTGGCGTTGTTTCTCGAAACCTCTTCTTCGTCGTTCATCAATTGCATCACGTAGCTTTCTTCTATCAGTTCACCGTCCTCGAAATCAGTGGTACCGATATCCCCGCTTCGCGAGCCCGAAAGGAGGCTGAACATCGTATTGGCATCTTCGAAGTTATCGAAGTTGGCCGGCGGAGTGTAAAGCATGCTGTTATCATCTGATGAAATACCATTTAGTGCAGCACTGTAAGCATTTCCATAGTCGCGGGCCAGCATGTAATAACGGGCCTTCAGGGTCCAGGCGGTTTCTATCCACTTGTCCTTATCGCCCCCGAAAATAATGTCCTGCGAAATGGCCCGGCCATCAGCACGCTCCAGGTCAGCAATAGCATCATCCAGCTTTGTTTGTAAACCGGCCAGCACGTTCATCTGGCTGTCGAAAACAGGGTCCTCCACTTCGGTAACTGCTTCTGTTAGCGGAATATCACCGAAAAGGGAGGTCAGGGTTCCCAGCGAATGCGCTTCCAGTACCCGGGTAATCCCGGCGAGCAGCAAATCATCTTCTGCTCTCGACCGGATCGATTTTCCCTGGGCCAGCACACCCTGATAAGTGAATGCCCAAATACCGTTAGTTTCTGCTGCCGTAATATTATACTGGTACAGGTTTTGGTACAACTGCTGGAAACCGATGTAATGCCCGTTCCAGGCACCAGAAATACGTACAATATGACCCACATTCACCTGAATGTCGGCCAGCATCATTCCATTCAGGAACAGTACAGGATCAATGTCTTCAACGACAAAGTCGTTCGGGTTCTCGTTTACGTCTTCTACTATGCTTTCACAAGCCGATAGTAAAATAAATAACCCGATGAGTAAGCTATATATATTGCGTTTCATGACTAGTAATTGATTTTTATAGAGAACAGGTAAGAGCGTGTACTGGGGTTGGTGAAATAATCGATACCGAAACCGTTACCTACCCCGAACTGATTAATTTCCGGGTCGGTACCTACAATATCGGTCAATAAAATCAGGTTTCTACCGGTAGCAGTGAATTCGATGGAACCCAGCTTGGTAACATCATTCAGCCAGTCGTTTCGCAGGGTATAAGAGAGCGACAATTCCCGCAGTCGGGTCCAGGTACCATCGGCAATGGCAAATTCGTTAATCACGCCGTCGCCAAATCCGCCACCCCGGCTGGTGTACCAGTCCTCGTCCAGGATTACTGTTCCGCCACCATAATCGGCCAGGTTACCCCGAACCGTTGTTCCGGCTTCGTAAACATCTCCGGCTACGTTAGTAATATCCTGCTCAAGGGTTACTTCATTACCCACATCGTCGTGCGTTCCGAAGTTTCGGAGAATGAAGCGGGTACGTTCAGCAAAGTCGCCGCCCTGTGAATGTTCGAATAATACATTCAGGCGCAAACCTTTCCAGGCAGTCCGGAAACCGAACCCACCCCGCCAATCGGGGTTAGGGTCGCCAATTACGCCCTGGGTTTGTGCCAGGGTAGGGTACCCGTTATCATCGAGAACAAGGCTGCCATCCTCATTACGGGCTGCCTTCGTGCCAAACAATACGCCCAGTTGTTCTCCCTGGATAGCCCGGGAACTGATCGACTGGCCAGTTAGGTCGATGGATTCCGTACCGGAGAGGTTAGTTACCTCGTTGCGGTTGCGGTTGAAGTTACCGTACACACCAATGTTCCAGTCGCCCTGGTTGTAAACAGTATAATCCAGTTCGGCTTCAAACCCTTTGTTAGTCATGGTTCCATTATTACCGTACTGGGTATCAAAGCCACTGGAAGGGGTCAGTTCCACGTTGAACAACAGATTTTCAATTTCGTTCTGGTAGTAGGTTGCTGTTAACGACAGGCGATCGTTAAAGAATCGTAAATCCGTTCCAATTTCCAACTCTGTTTTAATTTCCGGCTGAAGACCAGGGTTACCCAGGTCGTCATTTACCCGGAAACCTCCCCCAAACAGGGCAATATCCAGGTTATCGCTGTAAGTACTATAGCCGAAACTTCCTTCTGCGGTAGTTAGTGCCCGGTGTGCACGGGGCTGAACACCCACCTGCCCCCAGCTGGCTCTCAATTTACCAAACGACAGTACGCTGTTACCCTGCAACGCGTCCAGTTGGGTAAAAACCCAGGCAGCATCGAACGACGGGTAATAAAAAGCTCCTTCAACGGAAGAAGCGGCTTCTACTGTGTGGGAGGTATTGAAGAACAGGAAGTCGTTAAAATTGAAGTTGAATACGCTGTATAAACGGTTCGAGCGGATGAACCGCCGGTTATTATTGTCGTAAGAAGTAGCTTCGTTACTGGTGTTTAGCTGCGTGGTGTTCAAACGAGAATCCACCTGGAAACCTAACAGTTCGAAGTACTCGGCCCGTCGGCGACGATCATTGATGTTCCAACCTATGGTACTGGTAAGCGAAAGTCCATCAGTTAAGTTAAAATTTCCCCGTCCGATTACGTCGAAATTTAATTCGTTTTCCTGGATAAAGTCTTCGCGCAACTGGCCGTTGGTACCGTCACCGGCTGAACTGATCGGGAAGAAATACACCCGGCGGTCGCCGTAATAATCCACCCCGCCACGAACTTTAAAGTTCAGCCAGGAAGTTGGATCGATGTTAACTTCCGAGTTGAAAATAACCCGGTTAACAGTAGTAGTACTGCGCTGCTCGTTGGTAGTCCAGAGCGGGTTGTTGTAAACTGGCCGGTCGAGGTCGCCGTTCGATTCGCGGAAGCTTCCCAGATACTGCCGGTAAGCCCGGTGGCTGTTGTTAAATACTGTTCCATCGGGCAGAATGCTGGTACCGATGTAATCACTAATACCGAAATCGGCCGGGTTTCTCAGGAAGCCCAGGTATAATCCACGGGTGTTGGAGCTTTGCTGAATCCGGTTGGCATCGCTGTAAATGTACCCGGTGCGGGTCTTTAAACTGAGCCATTCGTTAAAGTTTGTAGTACTGTTGAATCGCAGGTTATAACGATCGTAGTAGCTGTTCTTAATAATACCATCCTGGTTCAGGCTGCTAAGGCTCAGAAATACGGTAGTTTTATCATTTCCCCCGCTAATCGACAGGTCGTTTTGCCAGAAGTACCCGTTACCAAAAATGGCATCGAAGTTCTCATCAATGAACGTTTCCCTCGAATTCTTATTCAAGATCGGGAAATATTCTGTTCCGTCTTCAGCAATAAAGCGACGTCCGTCCGGGTCAATTTCATCGGCTCCGCCAGCGCGGTCGGCTATTTTATCACCCCAGCTTCTACTATTATTGGCGCGGAACTCACCGCCACGTCCTTGTCCGAATACATCCTGCAGGGGATGACGCCGGTTAATCTCATCAATAGAATAAGTAGAAGTATAACTGATTTTCGGCTTTCCTCTCTTTCCCTGCTTAGTAGTAATTACAATTACCCCGTTGGCAGCCCGCGAACCCCAAAGGGAGGCAGCTGACGCACCTTTTAGGATATTGACCGACTCAATGTCGTTAGGGTTAATGTCATTTAAGCGAGATTGCTGAGAAACACCGCCTGCGCGGGAGCTTCCTCCGCCGTAAATGTTTGAATTACTGATGGGAACGCCGTCTACAATTACCAGGGGCTGCGTATTACCCGTAATGGTATTGGCCCCGCGGATCTGGATATTAGCTCCGGCCCCCGGGTCACCGTTTGCGCGGGTAATTTTTACCCCAGCGGCTTTACCGGCCAGTCCGGTAATCACCCCGGTTTCCCCGGATCGGGTAATGTCATCACTTTTCACCGTAGAATATGTAGATCCCAGTTGGTCTTTGTCCTGTTCAAAACCCAGGGCACTGACCACTACCTCTTCCATTTCAGTAACGTCTTCTGCCAGCGATACGTTAATCTGTGACTGGTTGCCAATGGGCACTTCACGCGAAGCAAAACCAATGTAACTGAAAATCAGGGTCTCGGCCGATTCGCTCACGCTGAGGCGGTAGTCACCCCCGGCATTGGTAATAGTTCCGGTAGTGGTTCCTTTTACGGTAACGTTCACTCCGGGTAACTCATCACCTTGTTCCGAAGTAACCGTGCCGGTAATGGTTCTTTGTGCGTATGCTGTTGACGTCAGCAGGCACAAAATCAGTAGCATCCGCAACGGGCGGTACCACTGATGCAGGGTAAAATTGCTTTTCATAACTAAGGTTTTTGTTTGATAAAAAAAAGATAATTCCGGGGCTAATCCCGGGTAGTAATAAGTTTACATAAAATGCTCGCTAATTCATTTTTTGTAAGGCACAATCTAGTAAACTAATTCACGGTATGGGAACTATTATCCTCCTGTTTAGTGTGTGTTGTTATGCTTTCTTCTAATTGTTAAATGCGAGTCAGATAAAGTTCAATTTGCACCCTGTATCAGTGAAACCTTACCCGGAACGTACACGCTGTACTTTTTAACAGGAAGGAACACTTTCTGCAACTAATTTTCTTTACAGTTAAAATGCGCCTGGGGATAAAAAATTATCATCCCCGCCTTTTGCTTCATCTTTTCTTCATGTTGGCTTCGTTATGAATAATAGAAAATGATAAATAGAACAAACCAATAACCGTTTACAAAATGAAATCTATAGGAAACAGTATAATCAGCGCCATTGTCGGTGGAGCTATCGCGCTAGGAGGATACTTCATGCTGGCCCCCGAAGACACTAAGCAGGAAGGTAGTGAGCCTATTTACTACGATACCCAGCCCGTAAGCTACCTGAATACTGATGGCGAAAAAGCCATCGTCGATTTTTCAGAAGCGGCCGAAAGGGTAACGCCTGCCGTAGTGCATATTCGTTCGTCCGTATCATCGGCAACCAGTGCACGCGGCCAACAGCAGATACCACCCATGTTCCGCGATTTTTTTAATATGCCCGATCAGCCCCGCCAGCGAAACCGTGAGGCTTCCGGATCAGGGGTAATCATTAGCCGCGACGGGTACGTGGTTACGAACAACCACGTAATTAATAAAGCCACAGAAATTATGGTGAAACTGAACAATAACCGGGAGTATAAAGCCGAAGTAATAGGAACCGACCCGACCACCGACCTGGCTTTACTAAAAATAGATGAAACTGGTTTACCGGTTGTACCTATCGGTAATTCCGATGAAGTGAAAGTTGGTCAGTGGGCATTAGCAGTGGGTAACCCGTTTAACCTGGAATCAACGGTAACTGCCGGCATTGTTAGTGCCAAGGCACGAAGTATCAATATTTTGCAGCGACAAAGCCGAACGGCTATCGAATCGTTTATTCAAACCGACGCAGCTGTAAACCCGGGGAACAGTGGAGGTGCGCTGGTTAATCTTGGCGGACAACTAATAGGAATTAATACTGCTATTGCTTCGCCCACCGGATCTTATTCCGGGTATTCTTTCGCAGTACCTGCTAATATTGTGGTGAAAGTAGTGGAAGACCTGAGAGAATACGGTGAAGTACAGCGGGCATTCCTGGGAGTAACCATTCGCGACGTAAATGATGACCTGGCCGAAGAGAAAGGACTCGATGTAGTGAAAGGAGTTTACGTAAACGGCCTTTCAGAAAGTGGCGCGGCCTTCGGTGCAGGAATTGAATCCGGTGATGTAATTGTAGCCGTGAATGGTAAACAAACCGGTTCGGTTCCCGAATTGCAGGAAGCTATTGGAAGAAAACGACCGGGCGAATCGGTAACGGTAACTATTAATCGCGATGGTGAAGTTTTCGACCTGGAAGTTGAACTTAAAAATCGAAGCGGTAACACCGACATCGTCCGTTCAGCCAGTACGGAGATATTCCGGTCGTTAGGTGCAGAATTCTCTGACCTTACTGAAGAAGAAAAGGAAGCGTTGGGTATGGACGGCGGCGTTAAACTTGAAGAATTGTATCCCGGCCGTTTAAGCGAGCAAACCCGGATAAAAAAAGGCTTTATCGTAACAGGAGTGAACAGAAAACCAGTTTCTTCTGTTAACGAACTAATTGAAGCATTGAAAAATGCCGGAGAAGGTATCATGCTTGAGGGGTATTATCCCGATGACAATAGAAAGTATTATTACGGATTTGGTTTATAGAGATAGATAGATTGTTTACAACAAACCCTGCCAGGATTCCTGGCAGGGTTTTTTATGATATTCACAGCATACACATTAAATGTCATTTAAGTTTAAAGCTTTACAAGAACTTTTTACAATACTGTATATTAAATATTTGTTGCCTTTTCTCGTACCGGTTGGTTTATTCGGGTATGCCTTATCGGATTGATAACCAGTTTAAAAGCAGGTATATTAAAGAGGCTTAATAAACTACATTTCTGTAAATTTTGGTGAATTTACCATTAGGCCTGTTATTTTTGCCAAATGATAGAAAAAATCCTGATCGTAGACTTTGGCTCCCAGTATACCCAACTGATTGCCCGCCGGGTGAGGGAACTGAACGTGTATTGCGAAATTTATCCGTATGCGCAGCTCGGGGAAGCTTTACAGGAAGACGAAGAACACATACTGCGGGGCGTAATTCTTTCCGGTAGTCCGTGCTCGGTACTGGACGATGAGGCACCGGTAATTTCTACCGACAACCTGCCCGAATCGCTGCCGGTATTAGGCGTTTGTTACGGGGCACAACTCATGGCCCACCAGCAGGGTGGGGAAGTACTGCCTTCTTCTATCCGTGAGTACGGCCGGGCCCGGCTAGTTCACCTCGATCAGCATTTTCCCTTACTGAAAGAAATGACAACCGATACGCAGGTGTGGATGTCGCACGGCGATACCATAGCCCGGTTACCCGATAATTTTGAAGTTATTGCCAGCACTCCAACGGTAAACGTAGCCGCTTACCACGTTAAAAATACTAATACTTACGGCATTCAGTTCCACCCGGAAGTTACCCATACCGAACAGGGTAAAATGTTGCTACGCAATTTTGTGGTCCACATTTGCGGGTGCAGGCAGGACTG
The DNA here is from genome assembly GCA_964542855.1 of uncultured Roseivirgaceae bacterium. Classification (GTDB taxonomy): domain Bacteria; phylum Bacteroidota; class Bacteroidia; order Cytophagales; family Cyclobacteriaceae; genus CAZIWJ01. The sequence continues at coordinate 6,003 of CAZIWJ010000005.1, read as the reverse complement.
GACCCCCGATGTTTTCGTGGAAAGTACCCTTAACCAGTTACGCAATCAACTGGGAGATGAACAGGTGGTCATGGGCCTTTCCGGGGGGGTAGACTCCTCGGTGGCCGCTACCCTCATTAGTCAGGCTATTGGCGACCGTTTGCATTGTATTTTCGTAGATAACGGACTACTGCGTAAAAACGAATTTGAAGAGGTGCTCGAATCATACCAGCACATGGGGCTGAATGTAACTGGTGTCGATGCTAAAGACCGGTTCTACAAAGTATTGAGAAAAATCAGCGATCCCGAACTGAAGCGAAAGGCAATCGGGAATACTTTTATTGAGGTGTTCGACGAAGAGGCCCGGCGAATTAGCGAAGTAAGCTGGTTGGGGCAGGGTACAATTTACCCCGATGTAATTGAATCAGTTTCGGTGAAAGGGCCCTCAGCTACCATTAAATCGCACCATAACGTTGGTGGGCTTCCCGAACGCATGCACCTGAAAGTGGTGGAACCCCTGCGTTCACTGTTTAAGGATGAAGTTAGGGAAGTGGGGAAAGCTCTGGAAATTCCTAACACCATTCTGCAAAGGCACCCATTTCCCGGTCCCGGACTGGCCATCCGCATTCTGGGCGACATTACCCCGGAAAAAGTAAACCTGCTGCAGGAAGCCGATGCAATTTTTATTAACGGGTTAAAAGATAAAGGACTTTACGATGAAGTGTGGCAGGCCGGCGCGGTTTTACTTCCCGTTCAGGCCGTAGGTGTAATGGGAGATGAACGGACCTACGAGCAGGTGGTGTGCCTGCGAGCAGTAATTAGTGTAGATGGAATGACAGCCGACTGGAGCCACCTGCCTTACGATTTTCTTGCTGACGTTTCTAACACTATCATTAATACAGTAAAAGGAATTAACCGCGTTGTATACGACATCAGCTCTAAACCCCCCGCTACCATAGAATGGGAATAAATTCTACTATACCCGAACAAGTAATCATGCGTACGCTTACTGTTTTACTCATTTTTTTACCACTATTCGTTACTGCCCAGCAAAGTGACTATCAGAAAAGATTCCAGGCTGGCAAAGTGTTGTTTCGCAACGGGCAGTACGCGCTGGCCATCGAAATGTTTGGGCCTGCCACTGCCAAAAAGCCCAGTAACCCATATAAGGAATATGCTTCGTATTACTTCGGACTAAGTGCTTTCCGGCTGGCCGACTACCAGAAAGCCAGTAACATGTTTTCCCAGATTGCACGGCTTTACCCCGATTGGAAGGAAATTGGCCATGTTTATTTTTGGATGGCAGC
>CAZIWJ010000005.1:0-4617 GCA_964542855.1 uncultured Roseivirgaceae bacterium | reverse complement strand
ATATGTCGGTGAAAAAAGACCAGTACAATGTAGCCCTGGTTCTTCCCTTCCTGTACGACCAGTTATCCACCGAGCAGCGCCGACAGGGCAACCAGTTTGTCATCGACCTGTACCAGGGTATCCGCCTGGCCGTGGAAGACCTTCGGAAGGAAAACATTTCTATTGAATTGCAGGCTTACGATTCTAAAAGGGATGCTGACCATACACTCCGCATACTGAATTCGGAGAAAATGCAAACAGCCGACCTCATTATCGGACCGCTGTTTCCCGAAACCAGTCCGCTGGTATCCCGGTTTGCTTTCGATAACAAGATCAATAATTTTAACCCCCTGTCTAGCAATTCAGCCATTGTAGAAGATAATGAATTTGCGTTCCTTTCTTACCCTGCACTGGAACGGCAGGCCCGCAAGGCAGCCGATTTTACTACTGAAGAACTGGACGAACAATTTGCTACCATCTTCTACGGCACGTCGAGCCAGGATTCAATCCTGGCGTACAGCTACCGGGAACAATTCCTTTCCAAACCCAACCGGCGGGTGATGCTGATGCGGGGGTTCACTTCGGCCGGAGCCAACGAAATGATGGACATCCTGGAAAAGAGAGACAGCACACTAACCGACAGTACGCAGCGATTAAGCCACGTATTCGTAGCATCCAAAGATCCGGTGATGATTACCAATGCCATGAGTGCGGTACTGGCTATAAACGATAGTATTACACTGGTGGGTATGCGCGATTTAACTGATATAAGAAATGTATCGCTTAACCAGCTGGAAGACCTGGAGATTTACTGGATCGATCCTGATTTCGTACCGGAAGAAAATAAACCCGCCCTGGAAAAGTTTCGCAACCGCTACGCCAACCGCTACTACGCCGTGCCCTCCCGGTTCGCACTGAAGGGCTACGACCTGATGTATTTTATTGGCAAGCAGCTTTACGAAAATGGAATTTACTTTCAAAAGCGGTTTGCTGAACCAACCGTTTACCCTTCTACGTTCTTTAACGGGTATAACTATTACAATTCTAATGATAACCGGGTTGTACCCATCGTAAAAATGAAAGATTATCGGTTGCAACCGGCAGAAATTAGCATACGGTAACCCTTACAACAAAAAAAAATTTTATGCAATCAATTGAAAAAAGCAGATCGCTCTTTTCAGCAGCGCAGCAATACATTCCCGGCGGTGTAAACTCACCGGTTCGCGCATTTAAAGCCGTAGGCGGTGATCCGCTATTTATTAAGCGGGCTAAAGGGGCCTATATGTACGATGAAGACGATAACCGCTACATTGAACTGATTAACTCGTGGGGCCCCATGATACTGGGGCATGCTCCTGAAGTAGTGGAAGAAGCAGTACGAGAAGCAATTCCTCACTCGCTGTCGTTTGGTGCCCCCAACGCCAACGAGGTTGCTATTGCCGAACTAATTACAAGCATGGTACCCAGCATTGAAAAGGTGCGGATGGTAAACTCCGGTACCGAAGCGGCCATGTCGGCTGCCCGCCTGTCCAGGGGGTATACCGGGCGCGACAAAATCGTAAAGTTCATCGGGTGCTACCACGGCCACGGCGATTCATTCCTGATTGCTGCCGGAAGCGGTGCCATGACCATGGGAGTGCCCAGTAGCCCCGGAGTTACTGAAGGAACGGCCAAAGATACCCTGCTGGCCAGGTACAACGATTTGCAAAGCGTAGAAGAACTGGTTCAGGCGAACAAAGATAATATAGCCTGCATCATGGTTGAACCGGTAGCCGGTAACATGGGCTGCATATTACCCGAACCCGGCTTCCTGCAAGGGCTTCGTGAAATTTGCGACCGGGAAGACATCCTGTTAATCTTCGATGAGGTGATGACCGGTTTCCGCCTGGCTCCCGGCGGTGCTCAGGAATTATACGGGGTTACTCCCGATATGACAGCCCTGGGAAAAATTATTGGTGGCGGACTACCCGTAGGTGCTTACGGGGGCAAAAAGGAAGTAATGGACTACGTGTCTCCGCAGGGCCCGGTATACCAGGCCGGAACGTTATCCGGTAATCCTATCGCCATGGCTGCGGGAAAAGCCATGCTACAGTACCTGTGCGACCACCCGGAAGTTTACAAGGAACTGGAAACCATTACCACGAAAATTGTAGAAGGAATCCACTATAACCTGAAAGCCCTGAACCTGGATTATACCATTAATCACCTCGGTTCTATGTTCAGCCTGTTTTTTACCCATGAAAAGGTTACCGACTTCGATTCGGCCTCCTCATCCGATATTAAAATGTTTGGGAACTACTTCCGCGAAATGCTGCACCGTGGCGTGTACCTGGCCCCCTCGCAGTTCGAGTCCCTGTTTATTTCGAATGCACTGAGTAATGAGGATATCGACGCTGTTGTTCAGGCCAACAAGGAAGCCCTGGAAGTAATTACAAAACAGTAACCGGGAAGGTAATGGTGGCTTCCAGCCCCCTGCTGTCTGCGGTTAAATACTCATTACCCTGCTCATGTAATCCATAGGGCAGGGTTTTTCTTTTCAGCTTCAGGGTAAGCAGGCACACCAGGGCATCGAGCAGGTCATCGGTTTTACTGGCACCCAGGTTCTGCTGGTGAGTGGCAAACCATTCCGCAGTAAGGTTTGGAAAATGCGCTTGTAAAATGAGCAACCGCTGGCAAATACCGTTCCCCTGGTTTTTTTTAAAGAGGAGGGGAACCCTTCCGTTAAGCTGGGTAAAAGCCAGTTCAGGATGTATTTCATGCACCTGCTGCTGATAGGCTGGCTGAATCCAGTCGTCGATGGTTTTCATTTTTCCGGCAATAAAGAAACTCTGCTTGGATAACTTCTTGCCCATTACCTCCTGGTTGGCCCGGGAAGCGGCCGGGTATCCTTCCTTCAGGGCGTGTAAAGCTTCCCGGCACGGGGGCGCGAAAATGGAACTGCTTTTCCACTGAAGCAATGATCGGGCGGTAACATCGCAGGCCCGGTTAAGCGGACAACTGGCGTCGGGAAGCCCGATGGGGATATCAATCCCTACCTGTACCTGTTTATTGCCTATGATTTTATCCAGGAAACCAGTAATACCTTCTTCGGGAATCCAGGCCGGTACCAGGGAGTGGTTATCCTCAGCAACTGTTATCCACCCACCCGGGGTGCCATCAATGCCAATGAACGTCATTTAAACAGTAATCGACTGGCCAACGGGAAGTAATGTAAGGGTTAATCCCGCTTCTTTAAAAGCCCCGATGGCTTTATCCTTGTCGATTTTAATCGGGGGAAATGTATCGTAGTGCATACCCACTACCCGGTTGCATTCTACAAACTCGGCCGCAACAATGGCATCTTCGTAGCCCATGGTAAAATTATCGCCGATGGGTAGAATGGCCAGGTCAATGGCTGCAAAGCGGGGAATGAGTTGCATATCAGTAGTGAGGGCGGTGTCGCCGGCATAGTATACCGCCTTTTCCTCACCGAAAAGGATAAAGCCCCCCGGGTTTCCGCCGTAGGCACCATCGGGCATTATGCTGGAGTGCACAGCATTCACGTATTTTACTTTGGCAAAGCCCAGGTCGTAGGTTCCGCCGTGGTTCATGGGGTGTGCATTTTTTACGTTCTTTTCCTGGAACCAGTTAACGATTTCAAAATTAGAAACCAGCAAGCAGTCTGGATTATTCTCCAAAATTGGCAGTGCATCGGCTACGTGGTCTTCGTGCCCGTGAGTAATGAGCATCACATCGGGCCGAATGGTTGAGATATCAATATCCCTGGCCAGTTCGTTAGGTGAAATGAAAGGATCGATAAGAATTTTGTGGTCTTTTATTTCTACCAGGAAAGTAGAATGGCCGTAGTAGGTAAACTTCATAGCGGTTATGGATTTAATGGAGATTTATAGACGAAGGTAAAAAAATACCCTGCGATTAACCAGAGCAAGTACGACCAAAAAAATAACAATAAGTGGGGTAGAGTTTTGGATTTTAAAAAGCAACTACTAATTTTGTCATCCTATTAATAAATGAAACAAACACGGTAACAGTACCGTAAATAAAGATACATCGCGGGATGGAGCAGTTGGTAGCTCGTCGGGCTCATAACCCGAAGGTCACAGGTTCGAGTCCTGTTCCCGCTACTTATTAAGCAAAGGCAGCTATTATAAACATAGCTGCCTTTTTTTATTTCTGTATTTTCTCCGAAATAATCCTCAATTTTCGCTTTTATCCACTCCAGATACGTGGTATTTCTACTCGTCTTCCCCTGCACGGATGGTTTTACCCAACGGGTTGGCTGATCCAAAATATCTGCGGGTCACCCTGCAAAACCCCATAGCCAAAAAACTGGTAGAAATTTGAATCGGCCTAATAAACCCGGTCCTGGTCAATGGTTTGTTCCTCTACCCGAAACAACTGCTCTTCGGCATGACAAATGCGGGTGAATTGCTCAACCCCGGGCGCTTTTGCAAACAAATAAAGTGTTCGTTTTAATACAGTTATGTTCGCATACGCACAGTAATTGCAGAACAAAAAAACCTTTCAGAAAAAAATCATGAATCTGTAATGTCTAGTTATAATCAGGGAGTAATGATTCAGCAGCAAAGAGGGGTAGAAAAACCGATGGCACTTCTTATCGTGTAAATAATAAAAAAT
>CAZIWJ010000004.1:0-35446 GCA_964542855.1 uncultured Roseivirgaceae bacterium | reverse complement strand
CAGCGATCAAAGAGCAATTTGCAGCCCAAAGGATAAAGTTTTAATAAGCTCTTACAATTTATTTTTGCTACAATTCTAATCTGAACGCAATTATAAAAATGATCGCTAAGTACGGCATTTACCGTTATATTAGCCAACTTGTTAGCCACACATACTGCGCATGAGAAAGTTAACTGTAGAAGAGCTCGAGCGATTGAGCGTGGAGGAGTTTAAAGATAAGAAAAAGCTCCCGATAGTGGTGGTACTCGATAATATCCGGAGCATGCACAATGTAGGAGCTGCTTTTCGCACTTCTGATGCTTTCCTGGTAGAAAAAGTATACCTCTGTGGAATCACGGCCCGGCCTCCGCACCGCGAAATTAACAAAACCGCACTGGGTGCTACCGAATCGGTTCAGTGGGAATACGTAGAAGATGTAAATGCACTCACCGATACCCTTCGGAAGGAGTATAAAATTGTTTGCGTGGAGCAGGCCGACGAGAGTGTGGCCCTGGAGGATTTTATGCCTTACCCCAGCGGCAAGTACTGCCTAGTTTTTGGAAATGAGGTGTACGGCGTAAACGAGCGGCTCGTAGAAGACGCTGATGCCTGCGTAGAAATAGCCCAGTTTGGTACCAAGCATTCCCTGAACGTGTCGGTATGTATTGGTATCGTAGTATGGGAATTTTTCAAGAAACTGAAGCCCTGATGAGTACTAACCCCTGGATTACCCAATCCTCCAGACAAATTTACGATAACCCCTGGATCACCGTTCAGGAAGACCAGGTGATTAATCCTAAAGGAGGCGATGGCATTTACGGAAAAGTATTGTTCAAAAACCGGGCTCTGGGTATTATTCCCGTTAGCCGGCAGCAGGAAACCTGGCTGGTAGGGCAGTACCGCTACCCGTTACAAGAATATTCCTGGGAAATACCTATGGGGGGCGGGCCGCTGAAAGAAGATATCCTTACGGCTGCCAAACGGGAACTGAAAGAGGAAACCGGGTTAACCGCCCGCCGCTGGACGAACATTATGCGCATTCATACCTCGAACTCGGTTACTAACGAAGAAGGATTTGTTTTCCTGGCGGAAGAATTAACCGCAGGAGAGCCGGAAGAGGAAGAAACAGAAGAACTCCAACTGAAGAAAGTGCCGTTTACCGGGGCACTGGATATGGTTATGGAAAGCCAGATCACCGATTCGCTAAGTGTTGCCGGTATACTGAAAGTTGCCCGTTTGCTGAACCTCTGAACGGGCCAGACGTTACGTTACTGTTATAGCATTTACTAACCGTTACAAAGCGTAAGATCAGTGAACCCAGAAACGTACAAAACCCATTTTTCTAAAAACTTTACCATTGCTTTCCCGGTCATGCTCAGCCAGTTGGGGCATATCCTGGTAGGGGTTGCCGACAGCATGATGGTTGGGCAGTTAGGGCCGGAGCCGCTGGGTGCGATTTCGCTGTCGAACAGCATCCTGGGTGTAGTGATGTTGTTTGGCATCGGGGTTTCGTACAGTATTACGCCTTTAATTGCTGCGGCCGATGGAAAAGGAAACCTGCCCCGGCTTTCGGTGGTATTCCGGAATGGCTTCGTGGTGATGCTGGGTACCGGCCTGGTGCTGGCTGCACTGGTAAACGGGGCTTCTCCCCTGCTGTACCACATGAACCAGCCCGAAGCGGTGGTTACCAAAGCCCTGCCTTACCTGGGTACTGTAGCCTACTCATTTATCCCTTTTATGCTCTTCACCTCTTTCAAGCAGTATGCCGAAGGGCTGTCGTTTACAAAAATCGCCACGGTACTCACGGTAGGAGCCAATGCCGTTAATATTTTTCTCAACTATTTACTGATTTACGGGAACTGGGGCTTTCCCGCCCTCGGGCTGGTTGGTGCGGCTTACGCCACGTTCATTGCCCGGGTATTGATGATGATTATGATGGCCATTTACGTAACGCGTTCCTCGTGGTTCAATTTGCCCGAGGTGCTCGGCCGGGCCATTGAAGGAACAATGATTGTACGCATGCTGAAAATGGGCATTCCAATGGGGATGCAGTTTGTGTTTGAAGCAGGTGCGTTCGGGGCCGCCGGTATTATGATGGGCTGGCTGGGAACTAAAGCCCTGGCGGCTCACCAGATTGCCATCAGCCTGGCGGCAGTAAGCTACATGATGGCCTCGGGCATTTCAGCTGCTTCTACCGTTCGGGTGGGTAACCAGTTAGGTAAGGGAGATATACCCAACCTGCGACGGGCCGGGTTTACCAGCTTCGGCATGGGGGGTGTATTTATGGCTTTTTGTGCATTGGCATTCCTGCTGTTTCCCCGGTTTCTGGCAGAATTATTTATTCAGGACGAATCCATTGTTCAATTATCGGTAAGCCTGTTAATCATTGCTGCGTTTTTCCAGATTTCCGACGGTTTACAGGTTGTAGCGCTGGGAGCGTTACGTGGCCTGGCCGATGTGAAAATTCCTACCTTAATTACGTTATTTGCTTACTGGATCATTGGATTGCCGGTGGGCTACCTGTTGTCGTTTACCTTGGAATTCGGGGCGAGCGGGGTCTGGTACGGCCTGCTAACTGGCCTGACGGTAACAGCCATCTTGTTGCTAATCCGGTTCAATTATATTAGTCTTCAGAAGCAATCAACCGAACCTTCTGCAGAGCAAGCAGTGGAGGTTTGAACAAAATAAGAACCATGAACAAGAGAATACTATGAAAAACCGGTTATCCGATTTCAGAAATGGGCCTGAGTATCTGACAGGTCGGTGGTAAATGGGGTTCCGGCTTCGATGATGCTAAAGTCAATAAAATTCTGGATACAGCCATTGGCGAAGGCATGAATTTTATCGATACCGCCGATGTATACGAGGCCGGAATAAGTGAAAAAGCGGGAACCGGGAAGTTTACCCAAAACCCTACCTTTGAGGAAGGTGATCGCCAGAATTTTAACCGCAACGGGGAAGCCTTCGATCTTCTTCTTCCTATCGGGGCTCTAAAGCAGGCGATGAATCGCATCTACGAAAAGTATGTAAAACCTAAAGTCCACTAGCAGTTGGTAAATTGAATTATGGCAGAAGATCTGATCATCCCGTTAACTGAAGATAAGGAAGAAAAATACCGTTCCCTGCTGCCCCAGGTAGCGGCATTAATTAATGAAGAAAGTAACCTGACGGCTAACCTGGCCAACGTATGTGCTGCCCTGAAGCAGAGCATGGATTTTTTCTGGGTAGGCTTTTACCTGAAAGAAGATAACCAGTTGGTGCTGGGCCCTTTCCAGGGGCCGGTAGCCTGCACCCGCATTGCCCTTGACAAGGGCGTTTGCGGAGCGGCTTACCAGCGGGCAGCCTCCGTACTGGTGCCCGATGTGAATGAGTTCCCGGGACATATTGCCTGCAGCAGCAACTCGAAATCGGAAATTGTGGTGCCGGTATTTAAGGGTAAGAAAGTAGCGGCCGTACTGGATATTGACAGCCACCAGCTGAATGACTTCGATGCTACTGATCAGCAGTACCTGGAACAACTGGCTGCTATGTTGTCGGGAAAGTTTTAATAATCTTTTAATTACTTTACGCCGACTTTAACGAAGCGAAGAATATTTTCTTTTACCTGTTCGGTATTCTGCCAGAACTCCCGGCTGTAAACCATTTTAAACTTCCAGTTCTTCATGCGTAGCATCTCGGGCCGGTACGCGTGTGCTTCTTTCGCCGAATAACTCTGGTGGTAAAAGGCATCATCGGTAGAAATTAGGCCAATGTACTGCTTTTCTCCCGTATCGTTTTGCTGCTCCAGCATTGTAACATCGGCAAAGGGTAGTAAAGTATTAAACTCTACGTCCGGCAGGCTTTGCTTCGCCCACTCCATTAAGCGGTTGTTCAGGAACCAGGTATTGTGGTACTGATCTACCGGAACAGGTGTTGGAGTATAGCGTTGTTCAGAAACATCGAGGGCGTACTGCAGGTACTCTTTTAGCAATCGGGGCCCCTGGTTCTTCACGTTATCGACCGACAGCTCATCGGGATAGATACTGCTGACCAGGTAAATGCGTTCCCGGGCCCGGGTAACGGCAACGTTCAGGCGTTTTTCCCCTCCTTCCAGGTTGAGGCTGCCAAACTGGGCTTTTAGCTTACCTTTCACATTGGGGGCGTAGCCAACCGAGAAAATAATAATATCCGTTTCATCTCCCTGTACGTTTTCAATATTCTTAATAAAGAAGCGGCCCGGAAGGCGTAGTTTTCCTTGGTGTACGGCTTCTTCTACCCGTTCGGCAATGCAATCCTGCTGGGCCGTATTGAAGGTAATGATCCCGATCGAGCGTTTGCTTTCCTGTAAATCCTGAAGAAGTGTAATAATCCGTTCGGCTTCCGCCTCGTTGGCATTATTGTTCCACTGCCCATTCACCTTGAGGTACCGGATGGCCGGTTCAGGACTATTCGCTTCTACAAAGTCGGGCAGCAGGCGCAGCTTTTTCTGGTAAAAATGCTTATTCGAAAAATCGATCAGGGCCAGCGACTTACTGCGGTAATGGCCGCGCAGGGGTACTTCCATTAGGTAATGCTTACTCAGTTCCAGCAGCGACTCGGCTTCCAGCGCAAAGGCATCGTTTGCATCTTCTTCCGTTTCCTCTTCGTACCGTACCCGGTACAGGTCGTTGGGTGCCAGTTGCTGGCTATCGCCGGCCACTACAATCTGTTTGGCCCGGTACATAGCCGGCAAAGCTTTTTCTGCCAGGCACTGTGAAGCCTCGTCGAAAATAACCAGGTCGAAAACCGGCTGATTTTCCATTGGGAAAATGGCTGAAACCGTTTCCGGTGAAGCCATCCAGCAGGGTATTAACTGGAACACTTCATCAATGAACTCATGAACCACTTTTCGGAGCGGCCAAACTTTTCGCTTCTTGGTAACCTGGTGCTGTAAATCACGGTAAGTAACCCTGTTATTCAACCGGTTATATTCCAGGTTGCGGTACGTCTGCTCTTTCAGTTTAAGCCGAAGAATATCGCCGACGATGCGCAACTTGGTGCGGATGCATTCCTGTAGTTCGCTTTCAAGCATTCCCATCTTCTGTGAGCTTACCATGCGCAACACCGGGTTCTTAATTTCCATGTGCTCTATCCAGGCCAAACGAAGGCTGTTCTGAAACAGAGCTTCAGCCTGCTCTGCAGTAATTTCACTGTTGAATTCGGCGATATGCTGAATTGCGTGCTGCTCGTGATCCAGAAAGTCAGCTTTCAGCTGGTCATAAATGCAGAGGTTTTCAAAGTCTTCCTTCAGGGCTACGCTCAGCTTATGATAGAAGTCTTCCGTTTCAACTATTTTTTTGGTTTGGAAATCGGTAAGATAAGCGGACCACTTCCGGGTAATTTCAGGAATGGTATTGAGCAGATGAAGGAGGTTTTTAGCTCTTTTGCGCAGTTCTTCATTCTCGAGGTGCAACACGTTGAAGTAGTCCCGGAAGTTTCTGGTTTTCTTGTAAAGGAGATAGGCATCAAGCGCCTGCTTCTGGTGGTAAAACCAAAGCCTCATTTCCCCTTCGCGGTACGCTTTCAGGTCGTCCTGCTCGGGCACATCCATCAGCCATTTGCTGTTGCGCAACTTGGTAAAGTTATGTTCCAGGTTCAGCCGGTTGTCGATACGGCGCGCCAGGGCATTCAGGCCTTTCCGGTTCAGCTTCAACTTATTGGAAGCTGCTACCTGCTTTACATACTTTTTCTCTTTGGAGAAAAACTGCCAACGGATCCAGGTAAAAATATTTTTTCTTACCTCCAGCGCATTCTGAAGGGCATTCTGAAATTCGCCCAGTTCGGAAGTGGTGAGGGTAAGTTCGGGCGCTTCATCCTCGTAACAGTCCATGACAATCCGTTCCATGTTATTGAGCCAGAGGGCTTCAGAAAACGGTTCATCGCTGTAAACAATATGCTGTAAATACTTGTACGTCCGGTCGTCTTGTACCAGTGAAACGAAGTTTTCTATGTCCTGCATTTTTTCCACGAAGCCGACGCAGGTGGTAAAATCGGTAGGAGCATTTAATATAATGCTGGCTTCTTTGGCCAGTTTACTCTTTTGCCCCGGAATGCGCTGCAGCATGTCGAGCATATCTTTCAGGTCGCCGGAAGTAAACTGGCGAAAAGAGCGACGCACCCGCCAGGGGTAATTATTGTGGCTAAAGCGGGCAAAAAAGGTGAAGTAGAGGCGCAGCTTTCCAAGGAAGCCATCCAGTTCACGAAAATTAAAAAAGCGGTATTCTTCCTTTAGGTTAACCGAATCGGCGTTAAGGTTTGAAGTAAGATATAATTCCTTGGCAGAAATACCGGCCTCCCGCTCATCGAACAGGGTTTCTTTAAATTCATCGAGTTCTTCCGAAATCTGTTCAATCCGGCGGCTTTGCTGCTGGAAATCACGCTCCAGGTAAACGGTGTCTACATTACTGTTCTTAACTTCGTACTCGCTCAGGCTATCGATGTGGTGATTAAGCCTGGCGTAGATGGTTTTCCAGTCCGATTTAAAGTCGTGCACCAGGGCGGCAAACTCTTCCAGTTCTTCATCCTTCAGTTTTTCGTACACCACATCAAGGGCCACCCGCTTCTGGCAAACCAGGAGTACACGCTGCCCGCTGCCGATGTAGTCGGCAATCAGGTTACTGATAAACTGCGATTTACCCGTACCCGGGGGGCCATGTACCACAATTGAATTTCCCCTTTTCACGGCTTTTAGGGCATTTTCCTGGTATGCATCCATGGCGAATGGGGCTAATAGCTGTTCTTCTTTAACCTTATTAAGGAAAAATCGGCGGCTGAAAGAACCGGGTTGGGAGTTTTCTTTCAGCAGAAAATCTTCGGGGTGCACACGGGAGGCAAAGAAACCTTCCAGGTCTTTAACGGCCTTACTATCCACCATCTGCTCATAATCGGGCATGAGGTAAGAACCCGAAATAGAGAATACGCCCAGTACAGCTTCCGGGTATAGCTTCAGTTCGCCTGCCTTTTCCTGCTGGGTTAATTCCTTGCGGGTAAATGATTGAAAAGGAGTTAATGAATCGATAAACAGTTCCTGGTTGAAGTTCAGCTCCACGTAACTTTCTTTCAGTAACTGGTAGAGCTGGGTGCGGAACACCCGGCTGTCGGTATCAATGTCGTTTAACTCGGTGTCCATTAATGCTACATCGAGTGGCGTTTCATTGAAATAAGCGTAAGCCTGAACAAAAGTGCGGTTAATGATAATGCCTTCACCTTCACGTAAAGATAATTGCCATTCGGTTTTCTTTTCGTTCAGGCCGATGTGCACCGGGAAATAAAGTAACGGGGCCCTTACCGGGGTTTCATCGCTGAACTGTCCGCGAACAAACGGGTAAGCTACGTACAAATCGCGGGTACCCTGCTCCTGGTTAATAAATTCGTAAGTGCGGGTAAGCCGGCGCAGTTTGCGGCTTAATTTATTAACGTTCTCATCCCGGCTGTCGGCATAGGGGCACAAGCTTAGTGGTTGATCTTCTTGTTTAAAGGCGTGGGCAATCAGCCATTCAATAATTTTAAAAGAAGACTGATCGGGGTGTACGAAATCAAAAGCGTGCAAGTCGATATGGTACTGAGCGTACAGACGGTTCAGCAACAACGAACGATTTCTTCCACTCAGGTCTGTTAATCGGCGTTGGTAGTACTTAAGGAGTTCGTGCATATTTACAAGATAACCGTAAGCATGAGACTATGCCTGGCAGTAGTTTGTTTGTAATGTAAAGCAAAAATCACTGTCTTGCCAGTGGGTTGTACCAAATTACCGGGAATGATACCCCTCTCCAGGTTAGAGAAAAAAGATTATTCAACCAGTTAATTTCCAGTATTTTCTATTCGCTGGAACTGTTCATAAAATCCGCGCTGGTTGTCGATTTAAACGTACAGGGTACAATATGCACTAGTTTTGCAGCAGGCTTTTTCCAGCGTAAGTTCCCAGTTTAAATGAATAATGGTATTGTGCAGTTTCAGGGCTTTCAGGGAGGCCGTTTTTTTCGCTCCTGTTCCGTTTTCCGGTAAATCCCGGCCAATTTTACGTTCTGGATGGCTGAGAATGGAATGATGGTTTGCCCGCACAACCCATTTTTCCGGACCCTGCCAACAGGAAATATAGGCGTGCGATAAGGATAAAATTCTTACTGAACCTGCAATACTTTTACGGTATAATTACCGGGAAATGGAAGGTACTCGGGAGTAGAATTAAAGAAGCCGTATATAGTGGAGCCAGAACCACTCATGGCCGCATAATAAGCCCCAACATCGTACAGCTGATCTTTTATATCCTGCAGTTGTGGTTTTGCAGAAAATATTCCAGGTTCAAAGTCATTCTTAACATTTCGGTTCCATTCATCAACCGGAACCGTTTCAAGTATTTTCTTTAACGGGCAATCCGGTTTAGCGGGAGTAATACCGCTGTAAGCTTCCCGGGTACTAATGTTTATTTCCGGGTGAACCAATACTACCTGCGTTCCTTTTAGGTTCACATTCACCGGGCAGAATTCATTACCGGTTCTGTAGGCAAGTACAGGTTCATTTCTAATGAAGAACGGGCAATCGCTTCCCAGCCTGGCTGCGTACTGTTCCAGCCGGGCTGGGGTAAGGTTGAGTTCGAACAGGTCGTTCAGTAGTTTCAGAGTAAACGAAGCGTCGGCCGACCCTCCTCCCAGGCCGGCACCAACGGGAATCAGCTTATGCAGGTAGATATGTACCGGGGGTAAGTCATAGTCATCCTGAAGCAGATGATAGGCCTGCAAACAAAGGTTAGACTCTGGGTCGCCGGGAATGGAAATGCCCGAACTCTCGAAGCGGGTATGCGTGGATTCAATAATTTCAAGGATATCGCACCAGTTAACTGGTACGAAGCAAGTCTCCAGGTCATGGTAGCCATCAGCACGTTTGGCTACCACGTGAAGGCCCAGGTTTATTTTGGCATTGGGAAAACTAATCAATGGTCAGACTTTTCGGTGCCCAGTGCATTCATTATTTCGTCAGTAATTCCAGAGGTAGAAAAGCCTCCATCGTGCATGAGGTTCTGCATGGTAACCATCCGGGTATAATCGGAAAACATGGCAATACAATAATTTGCACAATCTTCGGCCGAGGCATTACCCAGTGGCGACAGCTTGTTGGCGTAGTCGTAGAATACATCAAAGCCGCTGATACCGGTTCCTGCGGTAGTCATGGTAGGAGATTGGGAAATGGTATTCACCCGAACTTTTTTCAGGCGGGCAAAGCGTTGTCCGTAGCTACGGGCAACAGATTCCAGTACAGCCTTGGCCTGTGCCATATCGCCGTAGTCGGGGAAGCTTCGCTGGGCGGCAACGTAAGACAGGGCGAGGATGGACCCCCATTCGTTCATGACGTCTTTTTTCTCAGCTACCTGCATTACTTTATGGAAAGAAACCCCCGAAATATCTAGCGCCTTGAGGAACCAGTCGTAGTTCAGGTTTCCATAATCGCGCTTTTTTCGAACATTGGGGCTCATACCAATGGCGTGCAGGATGAAATCAATTTTGCCTTCCAGGATTTCGGTCGACTCGGTGAACAGCTTGTCGAGGTCGTCGAGGGAAGTAGCGTCTGCAGGGATTACCGTTGTTTCACAGGTTTCGGCAAGTTCATTTATTTTACCCATGCGCAAGGCAATAGGCGCATTGGTGAGCGTAAACGTTGCGCCTTCTTCTTTAGCCTTCAGGGCCACTTTCCAGGCGATTGAGTTTTCGTCGAGGGCACCAAAAATGATTCCCCGCTTTCCTTCCAGTAAGTTTTTTGCCATAACCGTTAAATTTTCAGGCTGCTAAACTATTGAATAATTTATTAATAGACTAAACAGATCGGTAAGGAAAGCCGTGCCAAAGCCAGAAAGCAGAAAAAATATATCTGACAACAGGCTTACTCCTTTCGAGAAGCGTCGAAAAGTTTCTGCTTTTCTTCCTTGGTAAGGCTGTCGTATCCTTTCTCAGAAATTTTATCGAGAATGGCATCGATTTCATCCTGGGTGTAGTGCTTACCTGCGCTTCTTTTCCGGTTAGCAGTACTGGTTCGTTTCTCAGTATTCCGGTAGCTAACCTTTACTTTAGGTTGAGAAATGAACAGGCTTCTTACGAAATCGAAAAACTGGGTTACTGGCTGTCCCAGGTCGTTTCCCTTTTTCATCTGATTGATGAAAATGAAACCAACCGCCGCCCCTGCCAGGTGGGCCAGTTCTCCTCCGGCATTAGAGCCGGCCGACTGTGCGAAAGACATGAACACGTAAACCAGTGCGATATACTTGATTTTTACCGGGCCGATTAGAATAAATGACAGAGTATAGTTAGGCATGAACGTGGCGGCTCCTACCACAATGGCAAATACACCGGCTGAAGCTCCGAGGAGTACAGAAACTTCAACCTGGTCGCTGAAGTAGGGTAGAAGGTTATAAATCAACATGTAGAAAACGCCACCGGCCAGGCCACCCAGCACGTAGAGGTTGACAATTTTTTCACTGCCCAGGAATTCGTTGATGATCCGTCCGAACCAGTACAGGAAGAGCATGTTAAACAGGATATGAAAGAAGCCGGTATGTACAAAAAAGTAAGTAACCAGGGTCCAGGGCCGGTAAATGAAACTGGGTAAAGATGCCGGGAGCATTAGCTGCTCCAGGATGAGTTGATATATACCATTAGCTTTAGAAAGCGTAAATATCACATTCAGTATCGTAAGCAGAACAAAAACTGATGCGTTGATTAAAATAATCTTGATCAGCCCGTTGTCAGGTCTTACAAATGCATATCTAAATTCATCGAGGATGTTATTATTCATGACGGTAGTGGAACAGTAATCAATAAAACCGCGTATTTTGCTTTTGCCAAATTTTAACTAATATAAAAGCAAATAGCATACCTCCCAGATGGGCAAAGTGCGCTACGTTGTCTCCGGGCATACGATCGAAACCTGCCCAAAGTTCATATGCCCCGTACAAAGCTACGAAATACTTTGCTTTGATAGGAATAGGTAAGAAAAGCAAAAATAACTCAGTATTAGGAAAAAGCATACCAAAAGCCATAAGAATTCCGAAAACAGCGCCGGAAGCACCCACCAGGGGTATATCTACTTTCCGGTTTACTACTAGTCGAACATTAGCTTTACTTTGGCTGATGTAGGTCGAGTTCTCAGGGTTTTTTTCGTATTTATTAATAAAGTCGTAGAAATCCCTGTCCCGGTAGGCAAAACTGGCGTGTTCATTAATAAACTGGTTGAAAGCAGTGGGAGTAGGATTTTCGAGGTAAGCCGAAGCGTCGTTTTCTAACTGGTTGAGGTCGTAGAAAGTAACGGCTGAATAAAGCAGGCTGGCCCCCAGGCCGGTAATTAAATAAAAGGTAAGAAACCGTTTCCCGCTCCATACGCGCTCCAACAGCGGGCCGAAAATAAATAGGGCCAACATATTTCCGAACAGGTGCCAAAGGCCTGCGTGCATAAACAGGTGGGTAACGAATTGCCAGGGCTTAAATTCGCTGGAACCAAAGTACCGTAAACCCAGTACTTCAATTAAATTCACTCCCGGAATCAGGAACTGCACGAAGAAAATACCGATGTTCAGTAACAGTAAATTTTTAACAATGGGGGTTAAATTCCCAAACATATCTTATCGTTTAAACAGCGTTTCAATCTGGTCGAGGCCTAAAATAAAGAATGTTGCCCGGCCATCGGGTGTGTAGTTGGGTTGTTTACAGGCAAATAGTTTTTCTACCATCACGCTCATATCCTGCATCTCCATCTTCTGGTTCTGCCTGATCGCCATTCTTTTTGCCATACTGCGGGCCAGTTTTTCGTGATACCGGGGAAGTAGTACATCCTGCTGGCCTTTAAACTGTTCAACCAACATTTCAAGGGTTTCCAGTTCTTCCCCACCCTTCATTTCCTGCGGTACTCCGGTTACATCAACCGTACATTCATCAATGAAAGAAAAATTGAACCCCAGTGCTTTTAGCTCTTCGGCCAGGTCTTTCAAAAGCAGAATATCGCCAGTGCTCATTTGTAAACGTTGGGGAAACAGGGTTTGTTGAGAAAAGCCGTGCGCACCTTCTAACTGGGTAATCATCTTTTCGTAAATAATGCGTTCGTGAGCAGCTTGCTGATCTACCAGCATCATGCCGGAGCGCACCTGAACAGCGATGTACGATCTGTGAATTTGGAACAGTTGTTCTTTTGGATTTTGGGGTGGGCGGTGCTGGCTGGAATCGGTAAGCGAATTTACTGCGCTACCCAGGGTAAGTGGATCCTCCTGTTGGGGGGTATTGTCAATATCCCGCTGCGCAGCACCGGCTTCATCGTCGTAGAGCTTCTCCCAGTTGCTCAGGTTGGCATTTTTATGATAGGACTGCCGGAATTGTTCGTAGCTTTTGTTCGGGTTGCTGAAGCCGCTGTTCTGAGCGTGCTCCTGCCCGGAGCCTGGTCCCTGTTCGGGGTTCTCCGGATTAATGCTAATGAGTTTACCAAGATCTATATCCGGCGTGATGTAGCGGGCTCCCAGGGCCCGTTTAATAGCAGCCCGGATAATAGCGTAGGCATTTCGCTCGTCTGAGAGTTTAACTTCAGTTTTGGTGGGGTGCACGTTGACGTCGATGGTAGCAGGATCAATGTCGATATAAAGGGCGTAAAAAGGGAAGGTATTTTCAGGAAGAATATCTTCATAAGCACCCAGTACCGCGTGGTTCAGGTAATTATTCCGGATGTAGCGGTTATTGATAAAGAAGAATTGTTCGCCGCGGGTTTTTTTGGCTTTACTTGGGTCACCGATATATCCCTGAATCCGGATGTGAGCGGTTTCTTCCTCGCAGGGAATCAGGGCATCCTGGTACGAGCGTCCGTAAATTTCAATAATGCGTTTAGCGACCTTCCCGGCACTAAGCTGGTAAAGCTGGTGGGCGTCATGATGCAAGTTCATGGCTACCAGCGGATTGGCCAGGGCTACCCGGATAAAATCATCGACGATATGACGCATTTCCACAGCATTCGAACGTAAAAAGTTACGTCGTGCAGGAACGTTGTAAAAAAGATTCTTTACCGCTGCGGTTGTGCCCGGATTACAGGCTACCGGCTCGTGTGCAGTTAGCTGGCCTCCTTCCACTACAATGCTGGTACCCGTTTCATCGTCGTACTTGCGGGTTTGCAGTTCCACCTGGGCAACTGCAGCAATAGATGCCATTGCTTCCCCCCTGAAACCCATGGTGTGCAGGGCGTAAATATCTTTTACAGTTGAAATTTTAGAAGTGGCATGGCGCTCAAAGCACATGCGGGCATCGGAATTACTCATACCAACCCCATTGTCGGTAACCTGAATAAGTGCTTTACCGGCTTCTTTAATAAATACGTCTACTTGTGTACTGTTCGCATCTATTGCATTTTCCAGCAGTTCTTTCACCACAGAAGCAGGCCGCTGTACAACTTCGCCTGCTGCAATCTGATTAGCAATAGATTCGGGTAACAACCGAATGATATCTGGCATCCTCTATTTTCTTTTCGAATATCTTTTTAGCCGGAATGCAATGTATACCAGGAATAAAGGAATTAACAGATAAATAAATTCCTTGTAAGGTAATAAAATGCTTCCCATAACACTTAGGATTTCATTACCAAAATACAGGAAGCCCACCGTGATAACCAGCGTAAAAAAAACAACTAACAGCACGATGTACTGTAATACGCTGGTTTTACGTTCTGCTTTTAACCTCTTGGCAAATGCGTATTGAATAGCAGACCGGTTGTATTCGTCTTCTTTGTTAAATCTTAAATCATGCTTTATTATTGCTGTTCGTTTCTCAATGTCCTCTTTCACCGGGTCATAATAGCGGGGCTCGTAGCTAAATTGAAGATGAGCAGGTAACTTAAACAGCGACGGAAATTTTTTCTTCATAACCACAACGTTAACCAGAACTCTGATTTAGGGCATGTTATATAAATAACTGTACAAATGTATAAAGTTTTCGTTCCATTTGTAATCACCGTTTGTTTACTCGCCGATATACCCGGCTGGGCAGGGAGCGAAGCTGCGTACACTACTGAAGGTGAAAAACGGCCTATTGAGGCCATTATAAATGCTGCAATCGATACCCTCACCATACAGGAAAAAGTAGCCCAACTGGTTGTTGCCGACGTTTCTTCGCTGGAAGAAGCCAGAAAAATCCTAAAAAATTTTCCGCTGGGGGGTATCATTGCTCATTCGCAACAACCTGCACTACACGCAAAAAAAATCCGTCTGCTCCAGGAACGGAGTAATATCCCACTTTTAGTAGGAGGCCACTTAAACCAGCGGTTGCTCCATCCCGGCGACACCCTGGTAAGGTACCCGATACCCTCGAAGCTCACTTACGCCAATAATTCCGAGGTACTAAAAAAACTAGGTTATGAACTGGGCCGGCAGTTTCGGCTTATGGGAATTCAGGCAGTATTTAACACGCAAATTTCAGGAAATGAAGGCTTCATTCCGGTTAATGTAGCCAGTAGAGCCGTTGCAGAAGGCTTATTACTATCATCTGTTGCCTGCGCAATTCCGGAAGAAGAAAGTAACGATTCCAATAGCGGAATAATACGATGGGGTTCTAATTCAGGTAAATTAGGGATGCAGGCAGTGGCCTCTGCAAACGAAGGAAACAGTGGTGTACCTTACCAGCCGGTTAAATACACAGTGCTGAACAAACCTAATTTGCAACAAGCACCGCAACTCGTAATGGAAGGGACTGATATAATTATCAGCCCAAATAATTTTCACCAGATCATCAGCAGCCTGGTACAAGCGGTAAAAAGTAAACGGCTTTCAGAAGAGGCTATCGACGAACGCTTATCTCGTGTATTATCATTGAAATACTTATCATCGAAAGGAGTGAACAATAGTTCGCAACGCCTCTCTTCAACAATGAACAACCGGGCACACTGGATTAAACAGGAGCTTTACGAAAGCATGGGGTATGTGGCACGCGATACAGCCGGTGTACTGCCCCTGACCACGCGCCAGTTACCTCGTGTAGCCAGCATTATTATAAGCAGCGAACCAGTGGGTAATTACGCTGCATTTTCTGGTATGATGGCAAATTATGTCAGTACTGATGCCTTTCATGTGCACCCTGCTATAACCGACGAAGATGAACTGTTAACCCTGTTAAACGAACTTCAGGATTATAAACACGTGGTTATTGCGTTACCGAATAGTGGGCGTCGGTTACCCGAACGCGTTCTCACTTTTCTCAATTATCTCGATAAAGTTACCCAGGTAGTTGCCGTTGCATTTGGCGAACCCGGCATGCTGAAAACGATTCCTGAGTTGAGTCCGGTTCTTTGCATGCACGATAATAGCATTGACGCCCAGCGAGTAGCTCCGCAATTAATTTTTGGTGCGGTTCCTCTTTACAATGCTACCAACGACAAGCTTGTAGATGCTACGGGTGTTTTGAGGTACTCCTATGCAGAAGCAGTTGGCATGGAATCGGACGTGTTAAATAAAATTGATTCAGTGGCTCTCGATGCCATTGAAGAAGAAGCAACGCCCGGATGCCAGGTACTGGTAGCCCGAAAAGGAGTGGTTGTTCATAACAAATCCTATGGTTACCACACCTATGATAAGGTGAAACCGGTTGAACAAACGGATTTGTACGATATTGCTTCAATAACCAAAGTGTTGGCTACGATGCAGGCCGTTATGTTCCTGGAAGAACGCGGAATGATTGATTTGATGGCGCCGTTAAAAAAATATTTTCCCGAACTGGAAGATACCGATAAGGGAAATATCATTATCCGGGACCTGCTGCTGCACCGGGCCGGGCTGGCCCCTTTCATTCCTTTCTGGTTAAAAACGATGAACTACTACGGGCTGAACGAAGAATTCTACCGAAGTACCCCGGAAGGTAACTTCAGGAACCAGGTTAGTGATGAACTATTTGTACCCACTACCATAGAAGATTCCCTGTGGGTATGGATCGTTAATTCAAAGGTTAAGCGACGCAGAAACTATCGGCGTGG
Organism: uncultured Roseivirgaceae bacterium; assembly: GCA_964542855.1. Classification (GTDB taxonomy): domain Bacteria; phylum Bacteroidota; class Bacteroidia; order Cytophagales; family Cyclobacteriaceae; genus CAZIWJ01. The sequence continues at coordinate 19,474 of CAZIWJ010000004.1, read as the reverse complement.
ATACCCTACGCATAATTACCGGTACAGTGATCTGGGTTTTTATATCATGTTTCGCCTGGCCGAAAAAATGGTTAATCAGCCCATGGAAGATTTCCTGGCCCAGAATTTCTACGGGCCACTGGGAATGTATACAACTGGCTATCAGCCTCTGGACCGTTTTGAAAAGAAAAAAATTGTTCCTACCGAACGGGATAAAGATTACCGCGATACCCTGGTGCACGGGTTTGTTCACGACGAAGGAGCTGCCCTGCTGGGGGGAATTGCCGGTCATGCAGGAATTTTCAGTAACGCTAATGACCTGGCCAAAATGCTGCAAATGCTCGTAAACAATGGTTACTTCGAAGGTACTCGCTATTTTCAGCCCGGTACGCTGGAGCAATTCACAAAGCAAGCGTTTCGTGATAATCGTAGGGGAATGGGATGGGATAAGCCCGACTTTGAAAAAGATGAAGTAAAAGAATCAGGCGTATCCACTTCTACTTTTGGGCATACCGGGTTCACAGGCACAGCAGTCTGGGCTGATCCTGATAAAGAGCTTATTTATATATTTCTATCCAACCGCGTCCACCCCAGTAAGAAAAACTATAAACTTATTAATAAGCGAGTCCGTTCTAAAATACATACTATTGTTTACGAAGCAATTAAGGACATTTCTAGCAACAGAGAACTCTGATAATGAAAATAGGTATAGTTTGTTACCCCACATTCGGGGGGAGCGGTGTTGTGGCTACCGAACTGGGGAAAGCGCTGGGTAAGGAAGGGCACCAGATCCATTTTATTACCTACTCACAGCCCACCCGGCTTGATTTCTTCAACGAAAACCTTTTTTACCACGAAGTTAATATTCGCACATACCCACTTTTTCGCTACCCACCTTATGAACTGGCGCTGGCCAGTAAAATGGTCGACGTGGCCAAATACGAGAAACTGGACTTGCTCCATGTACATTATGCCATACCCCATGCTTCTGCAGCTTACATGGCCCGGCAAATACTGGCTACCGAAAATATTCATGTTCCCTTTATTACTACCCTTCACGGAACCGACATTACGCTGGTAGGGAAAGATCCTTCTTACGAACCCGTAGTTACTTTTAGTATAAACCAGTCCGACGGGGTTACAGCAGTTTCCGAGAACCTGAAGCAGGATACTCTCAAGCATTTTAAAGTAAAAAAAGATATTGCTGTAATTCCCAATTTTATAGATTTATCCCGATTTCAGAAACAGCAGAAGAACCATTTCAGAACAGCGATCTGCCCTGACGGAGAATTTTTAATTGCTCACACTTCCAACTTCAGAAAGGTAAAACGTATTGAAGACGTAATCCGGTCCTTTAATAATATCCGTAAGGTATTACCTGCAAAGTTATTATTAATGGGCGATGGCCCTGAACGGGCAAATGCTGAAGCTTTGTGCAGGGAACTGGGTGCCTGTGACGATATTCGTTTCCTGGGAAAAATTGAGGCCGTGGAAGAAGTTCTTTCGGTTGCAGATTTGTTTATGATGCCATCGGAAAAAGAAAGTTTTGGGTTGGCCGCACTGGAAGCAATGGCATGCGAAGTGCCGGTAATTTCCAGTAACGCCGGTGGTTTACCAGAACTGAATGTAAATGGTAAAACCGGTTTCACCTGCGAACCCGGTGATATTGATAAGATGACGGAAAAAGCCATTTACATCCTGGAAAAAAAAGAACGGCATCAGCAATTTAAAAGCAACGCGCTGGCCAGGGCTAACGACTTTGCTACCAGTAAAGTGGTGCCTTTATACGAAAAGTTCTACGAAACCACCCTGGCTGCTTCTATCCAAACCACCACTCCTTAAGAGTATAATAACCTGTTAAATTCGGCCACTAATTATTACAACATAAAAAAACAGATTAACTAAATAAGGCCTTAATCCGTAAAGTTGACTATTATGGCAAGTAATTTGACAACCATATTTTGAAATTAATTGCCAGCGTAATGAACTATAAAGGGTTACATTTTTTTATTTGAATACTGCCTTGTACAGTTACTTAAAAGTATTTTAACCAGCCTAACGAAAAATTTGCGGGAATGAGACAGCTGAAGATCAGTAAACAGATAACGAATAGGGATAGTCAATCGCTAGATAAGTACTTACAGGAAATTGCAAAAGTTGATTTACTTACTCCTGATGAGGAAGTTGATTTAGCCAAAAGAATTAAAGAGGGTGATGAAGTAGCCCTTGAAAAATTGGTTAAAGCTAACCTCCGCTTTGTAGTGTCTGTAGCCAAGCAGTACCAGAACCAAGGCTTAACGCTGGTCGACCTTATTAACGAGGGTAATCTTGGCTTAATAAAAGCTGCTCAGCGTTTCGATGAAACCCGCGGATTTAAATTTATCTCCTATGCGGTATGGTGGATCCGACAGTCAATTCTGCAGGCTCTTGCTGAACAGGCTCGTATTGTTCGCCTTCCGTTAAACCGGGTGGGTTCGCTTAACAAAATTTCAAAAACGTTCTCCGAACTGGAGCAGAAATTTGAGCGAGAACCATCTCCTGATGAAATAGCCGAAGCTTTAGATCTATCGGCTAACGAAATTACCGATACTATGAAAGTATCCGGTCGTCATGTTTCAATGGATGCTCCCTTCGAACAGGGAGAAGATAGCACATTGCTGGATGTACTGAAAAACGATGAGAACGGAACACCCGATTCAACGTTAATGGATGATTCCCTTCGTAGGGAAGTTACCCGGGTATTGTCTACTTTAACCCCGCGGGAAGCTGATGTAATTGCCCTGTACTTTGGTTTAGGCGGAAACCATCCAATGACTCTGGAAGAAATTGGCGAACGTTTTGGGTTGACCCGGGAAAGAGTAAGGCAGATTAAAGAAAAAGCTATTCGCAGATTACGCCACACTTCAAGAAGCCGAAACCTTAAAGCTTACCTGGGACAATAATAGTATTCTGTATATTACAAAAAGTAAAAGCCGGTTAAACTTAACCGGCTTTTTTAATTAGTTACAGGGAAAGTAAATCTTTCGGTTCTCTACTTTCACCTGGTTATTGTCAGATAAGCTCCGGATGGCACGGATAACAGTTTCAACCCGTAACCCTAACATATTGGCAATATCCTTTCTCTTAAAAGGAATTAACTCGTAGTTATTATTCACCATTTTCTCACTTTTGGAATACTCGCAGCCGAGTATTTTAAATAGTGAAATAATCCGTTGTTCGGCGGGGAGGCAAGTAACAGCCGCAATAAGTTTAGAGTGAATTTCAGAACGTTTGCTCAGATTAGTGATGTAAGCAATGCTTTGAGAAGGATTACCGCTGAGTAAAGTTAAAAAATTGTCTTTGGGTAAACTTAACACAACAGAGTTCAAACTGGCAATGGCAGTATAGTAGTACGGTTCGCTGGTAAACAGATTGGAATCGCCTATACTTTCTCCAGTACTAAAAAAGCCATCGATAAATTCCTTTCCTTCCAGTTGGGTGTAAAGCTTGAAATTTCCCTTTCTAATTTGATAATAGTGTGTAGCCTGTCCACCGTTCGAGAATAAAGTGCTACCCTTCGGATAAACTTTCTCTAAAGCACCACTTTCTTTTAACAGTTTTTCACTAATCATGCTGATTGAATTAAAATATAACTATTAAATGTACCAGATTAGTAAAAATTTAATTATGATTTAGGTCAATTAAGTGTGTGAGTTAAATCAAAAAACCATGGCTTAAGGGCCATGGCTTTTGGAAGCATTAATAAAAGAGTAATTGGGGAATTAGCGGTTGGGTGAACGGTGCGTATAGCCCGTATAAACCTGACGGGGACGGCCGATAGGCTCTTTATTTTCTCTCATTTCTTTAAAGTGTGCAATCCAGCCGGGTAGTCTTCCCAGGGCAAAAAGCACAGTAAACATTTCAGTAGGGATTCCCATGGCCCGGTAAATGATACCCGAGTAAAAGTCTACGTTCGGATAAAGTTTACGCTCTTTGAAATAATCGTCGCTTAACGCAGTTTCTTCCAGGCTTTTAGCAATATCCAGTACTTTGTCATTTACACCAAGTTTCTGGAGTACTTCGTCAGCACTTTTCTTAATTATGCGGGCACGAGGGTCGAAGTTTTTGTATACCCGGTGTCCGAAGCCCATCAGGCGGAAAGGATCGTCTTTATCTTTGGCCTTCTCGATGTATTTTTTAGCGCCACCTCCATCGTTCTTAATCATTTCCAGCATTTCAATAACCGCCTGATTGGCTCCACCGTGCAGCGGCCCCCAAAGAGCATTAATACCCGCAGAAATTGAAGCATAAAGACTAGCCTGTGAAGAACCTACTATCCGTACGGTTGAGGTAGAACAGTTCTGCTCGTGGTCGGCATGCAGAATTAGCAGTTTATCCAGAGCAGATACTACAGCAGGATCTGGTTCATAATCGTAAGTAGGAAGAGCAAACATCATTTTCAGGAAGTTACCGCAGTAGTCCAGTTTATTATCAGGATAATTAACGGGATGACCTTCCTTATTTTTGTACGACCAGGCTGCAAAGGTTGGCATTTTTGCCAAAATGCGAACAATGTGCAGGTATAATTCATCCGGTGTTTTGCTCGGGTGCAGCGATTCAGGATAAAAAGCAGTAAGCGACGTAATCAGGGAAGATAATACGCCCATTGGGTGAGCAATAGACGGAAAACCATCGAGTAGCTTTTTAATATCCTCGTGCACCAGCGTGTGCATAGTGATATCACATTTAAATTGTTCTAATTCTTGTGGTGAAGGTAGTTCCCCGTAAATAAGCAAATAGGAAACCTCGAGAAAGGACGATTTTTCAGTAAGTTCTTCAATAGAATATCCCCGATAGTTGAGAATTCCTTCTTCACCGTCAAGAAAAGTGATAGCACTTTTAGTTGAACCCGTGTTTTTAAAACCCGGGTCAATCGTTATTAATCCACTTTCCTGCCTTAGCTTACTAATGTCTACAGCCTTTTCTTGCTCTGAACCCTCCACGATGGGTAGTTCAATGCTGCTACCATTTACCTTAAGTTCTGCAAAATTTGCCATTTTTTATCCTGTTTAAGTGTTGATAAAATCAGTTATTACCTAATATAAGTGGTAACCCGTCACTACCGGAGCCGATCACCACCACCTTGGAGTTTTGCGACTCCGATAACTTGGTCGTAGCCTCAATACCTCTCATCTTTAATAACTCATTGGTAAGGCTACTGTTAATTATCTTATTGGCTTGTGCCTCGCCCTCGGCCATAATTCGCTTTCGCTCTGCTTCGCTTTCCTCGCGATCCAACCTGAATTTGTAAGCAAGGGCATTCTGTTCCTCTTTTAGTTTGTTTTCGATAGCATTCTTAATCTGGTCGGGTAGCTGAATAGAACGGATAAGCAAAGCCCGCATCTCAATGTTGTTTTCTTCGCTTTCCAAAATGCTCTCGGTAGAGGAAATGATATCAGTTTCCACTTCAGAGCGGCGGGTTGAATAAATTTCTTCTGCGGTGAAACGACCCATAACGCGTCTTACTGTTGAACGCACTTCAGGTACAACTAGTTGATTCACGTAATCTTTGCCGAACTTTTCGTGAATACTGGCAATTTCGCTGTAAACTGGGTGATATCGTAAAGATATGTCGACTTTAATTGAAAGTCCGTTTTTATCAAGTACGTCCATGGTTTCTTCCACATTTCGCTCTTTTACATTGTAAATGAACATTTCGTTCCAGGGGGCCTTAATGTGAAAGCCCGGGGTGTACGTGGTTTCCCTGTCGAGTCCGCCTCCGAACCGGCGGAATAAAACGCCTCTTTCTCCCGGCTGAATTGTTAAAAATATGCTAGATGAAAGGTAAACTACTGCGAAAAATAAAACGATTCCTACAACGATGAGGGGTAAAAATTTACGGTTATCCATAAAAGAAAACTTAGGTTAACGGTGGCATTTGTTTTAGGTTAAATGAACAACATGCAATGTTTGTAAAATAATTCAAAACGCCCAGTGAGGTTACAAAGTTTGAAATTATGTACTGGCTCAATGAGAGCGGTTTGGCGCGAAGTTATTAGATATAATTTACTGTAGCTTATTGATCCTTAAATAGGCTCAAAATATAATACTTTGATCGGTAATAATTTTGCCAGAATTATGTTTTCTTTGTTTAGAAACCGTTTTAAATACCACTTCAATGTACTATAATTCCATTGTCGAGACCATAGGAAATACCCCCCTTATTAAGTTGCACCGTGTAGTGGAAGGTATACAGGGAACCGTACTGGTTAAGCCAGAGTACTTTAACCCGGGAAACTCGGTTAAAGATCGCATTGCCCTGAAAATGATCGAAGATGCAGAAAAAAGTGGGAAACTGGAGCCAGGAGGAACCATTATAGAAGGAACTTCCGGTAATACCGGCATGGGCCTGGCACTGGTAGCAAAAGCTAAAGGATACAAGTGTATTTTTACGTTAGCCGATAAACAATCGAGAGAAAAAATCGATATTCTCCGGGCTATGGGTGCAGAGGTTATCGTTTGCCCAACTAACGTACCACCCGACGACCCAAATTCATACTATTCCGTTGCCCAGCGGTTAAATAAAGAGATCCCCAATTCGTTTTATCCCAACCAGTACGATAACCCCTCGAACCGGGAAGCCCATTACGAAAGCACAGGACCGGAAATCTGGAAACAAACCGAAGGAAAAATTACTCACTTTGCAGCGGGTGTAGGTACCGGAGGTACAATCAGTGGTGTGTCTAAGTACCTGAAAGAAAAGAACCCTGGTTTATATACGCTGGGAATAGATACTTATGGGTCGGTATTTAAAAAGTATAAGGAAACCGGAGTATTCGATGCAAATGAAGTATTTCCATACCTTACCGAGGGAATAGGGGAAGACATCTTACCTAAAAACGTAGACTTCAATTTAATAGACTCTTTCGTTAAGGTAACCGATAAAGATGCGGCTATTATGACCCGCAGGCTGGCCAGGGAAGAAGGCCTGTTCATTGGTTGGTCGTGCGGGGCTGCGGTTTACGGCGCTTTGCATTACGCCCGGCAGCACTTAAAGCCAGACGACCTGATGGTTATCATATTGCCCGACCATGGTACCCGCTACCTCGGAAAAATTTACAACGACAGTTGGATGAAAGATCATGGATACCTGGAAACCCGCCAGTTTTCAACCGCAGAGGATATCATTAATGCTCGTAAAGGTCGACCCGGACTGGCTACCATCGATAAAGATACTACGGTGGGAGAGGCGGTAGCTATGCTAAACAACCGCGATATTTCACAACTTCCGGTTGTTGATGGCGATCGGATTGTAGGCAGCCTTACCGATACGCGTGTATTGCGTAAGCTGATTGAATCACCTTCTCTTAAAAGTGAATCCGTATCAGAGATTATGGATAAACCGTTTCAATTTGTTTCTCCTTACGATACGGTAGATGTGCTTTCTTCGCTGATCGACAAAAGTAATACTGCCCTGATGGTGAGAGATGCAGAAAACCTGGTGCACATTATTACCCGCCAGGATCTGTTGGTTGCCATGACTAATTAATGTTGAATTCAAAGATTAAACTTCTCGTTTTATTACTAATCTTTACGCTTGGTAAAGTAGCCTCAGTAGCTCAGTCTGCAGAGGTTCAGCCTGGTGCGAACCAGCCTGGAAATACTTATACGAACCCTGATTTCTCAGCCCGTTGTGTATTCTGGAATGTGGAAAATTTGTTCGACCCCCGTAATGATTCCCTGACCCAAGATGACGAATTTACCCCGGGCGGGCTTCGGCACTGGACCTGGAACCGCTTCCGGAATAAAGAGCTCCTTCTGTATAAAACACTAATTGCGTTGGGAGAAGGTACTCCACCTGCAATAGTTGGTTTGGCAGAAATTGAGAATGAATATACGGTACGTTTTTTAAGCGACAGTACACCTCTTTCAATGGCAGGGTACGCCATCCTCCACCAGGATTCGCCCGATCAGAGAGGAATCGACGTGGCATTATTGTACCGCCAAGACTACTTCCACCTCCTAACGCAGGATTGGCTACCAGTTTCTGATTCGGCTTCCAGTTATCAATCTCGCGATATTCTCTACGCAAAAGGAATATTACCAGATAATGATACCCTCCACGTTTTTGTAAACCACTGGCCCAGCCGCTATAAAGGGAAAAAGGTTTCCGAGCCCCGGCGTTTAAATGCAGCAAAAGTGCTTGCAGCCAAACTGGCCCACATTACCACCCTAAATTCCAAAGCCAGAATACTCATCATGGGCGATTTTAACGATTCACCGGATGATGAATCATTGAAAATGCTTTCTACAACGGGCCAATTAAAACTACGGTGGTTACTGAAAGGCAAGCCAAGCTATAAGTACCAGGGAATATGGTACGAATACGATCAGATTATAAGCTCTGCCTACCTGAAAGTTCATCAGGCTGAAGTGTTTAAAGCCGGTTGGCTGCTCACCGAAGATAAGAACCACCTGGGCTTGAAACCCTACCGCACATACCTGGGATATCGTTACCAGGGAGGAGCCAGCGACCATTTACCCGTGTATGCCGACCTGCTTCCGCGCAAGCCGGGCAGCACCCGTTAGTCCGTTTCAGGTAAAGGAATAATTATATTAAACCGGGTGTACTGGTATTCTTTCGAATCGATGGCAATAGAACCGTTCAGCCGGTCAATTACTTCCTTTACAATGTATAAACCCAGCCCGGAACCCGATGCCTTGTTAGTTGCCCTGAAAAACATATTAAATATCCTGCCGATATTATCAGCAGCTATTCCAATGCCATTGTCTTTCACAGTGATGTATAACTGACCATCCTGAAGTTTTGCTGCCGTATGAACCAGGGGCTGTTCTTTGGTGTGGTCGGCGTATTTCAGCGCATTCGAGATAAGATTATCAAAAATAACCCGGATACGGTTACAGTCAGTGGTAATCTGCAAATCTTCGGCAATATCGGTTTCAATGGTAACTTCCCTCGCCGCCTTCAGGTAAGTAAGCCGTTGAACAGAGTCCTCTACCAATTGCCGGAGGTTAAACTGCTGAAGCTGAATGGACGTACGTGAATTCCTGGAATAATTAACGATTTCGTGAATGGTTTCGTCCAGCGACCGGACACTCTTTTCCATCAGCGATAGGTGTGATAATTGTTCCTCACTCAGGGGTTCGTACCGGACAATTTCCAATAGCCCCATTAAAGAAGCCAAAGGAGCGCGAAGGTTGTGCGATGTGCTGTAAACAAAATGATCCAGTTCAGCATTAGCTTTGGCCAGTTCCTGGTTTTTATTTAACAGTTTAATCTCATTTTCTTTGGTAGCTGTATAATCCAGGTTGCAACCGATGAGTCGCACAGGAACTCCGTTGTTATCTTTCAGGGCAATGGCCGACATGCGAATATATTTAATCTGGTCATTAACAATTATGCGAAACTCCACAGTAAAAGGAGCTCCACTGTTTATTGCCGGCTGTGTTACCGTACTCACGTATTCCCGGTCGTTGGGGTGAATAAACTGTTGCTCAACTTCCCGTAAGTTAAGAGGGCCTGAAGGTTGGTGAATGTCAAACATGTTATACATATTCTGGTTCCACAGTACCTCCCCGGTTCGTAAATTAGCATCCCACACACCCAGGCCAGCAGTAGAGGTTGCCAGCGATAAGCGGTTATTAGCTTCACGGGAATCCTCTTCACTCACCCTGAGCTGTTCGTACAACTGGTTAATTTCTGTTAATTGTGTTCTTAGCTCTTCTTCCCGGTTTCGTAATGCCTCGCTCAGGCTTCGTTCTTCTTCCAGCAACTGCATTTTCTCTTTTTCTAAACCGGCACTGTAAAGCGTGTTGCCTATCATGCTGCCCAGTAGTTTCAGAACATCAATTCCTTCCTGCGACCATTCTTTTTCGTTGTTTAGCGTTACGAAAGAAATATGCCCAAGCAGCTCATTAAGGTGGTGTATCGGAACACAGACTATTGTTTTGATACCAAGAAGCTGTAAAGCCTGGTATTCATTTACGGCGTCGCCCGGTAAAGCATTTAAGGTTTCTAAATAAATAGCGTTCGTTTCAGAAAGCTGGTTAATCCACCATTTAAAATCTGAGCTGGAAAAAACTTTTGCAAAAGCCGTGGATTCTGGTACCCCAGCCCTATTGTATTCGTAGGTTAAATACCCTTCAGACTTATCTTCATTTAACAGGTACACGACAGTGCGATCGAACCCGGTGAAATCAGTTACTTTTTTCAGGGCCAAACGCACAGCGTCATCAATTTCGGTATATCTGGCGGTGATGAAGGTGTTGGAGATATTAATCAGGAGCTTATTAAATTCTTCCAGGTACTCAACTTCCATTTTTGCCTGCCGGCGGAGGGTAACATCATGAATAAGGACCAGGTCAACCGGCTTGTCTTCCTCCCGGTACCGGTGTACGTGAACGTCTACGTAGAAAATTGTACCGTCTTTTTTCTTATGGCGAAAGTCAATGCTTGAGTTTCTTGTTTTCTGCATGGCTAACCGCCGCTGTTCCCGGAAAAGTTGCAAATCCTCTTCCGGGCGTAAGTCTTTGCCAGTAAGGGTAAGGAACTCTTCACGGGTGTACCCATAAAGATTTATTGCAGAGTCGTTAACGTCAAGAATGCGGGCGTTCTCTCCGGAAATGACAAGCAGCGGATTGGGATTATTATTGAACAGATAACGGTACTTGTCTTGATCTGCTGAATCCATGCAAGTAAGTGTGTTTAGTACAGGATCATTAATCTAAACAGAAAGATCCATTTAACTAATAATTAGGTTGATGAGGAACTGCCATTTGTAAGCAAAACAGTACTGGAATGTAGTTGGTATTATTACTTACTAGCTGAATATACAGAACATGCTATCTTTTTCCAATTTTTTGCACTTGGAAAGGATAAAGTCTCATATTTGCCAGTGTTATTAATTCATAATGTACCCCGTATTAACCTGCCTAGCTATGAAAAACCACCTGTTGAAGGTATATCCTTCTAAAGAAAATTTGCCAAAAGAAGACCAGCTAGCCTGGAAAATGGCAGCAATGGTAACCGATAACGTTCCGGATATTGGAGAAGAAGTTACCGATATGGTCATAAACCGCATCATTGATAATGCGTCGGTAGCCGTTGCTTCGCTCAACAGAACGCCGGTAGCCAATGCCCGTTCGCAGGCTATTGCGCATCCGAGAGGAAACGGTGGGGCAACCGTTTTCGGGCTACCCTCCAGCCAGCGGTTTCATGCCGAGTGGGCTGCCTGGGCCAACTGTACTGCCGTCCGGGAACTCGATTTTCACGATACATTCCTGGCTGCCGATTATTCCCATCCCGGCGATAGCATTCCACCGGTACTTGCCGTTGCCCAGCAGCTGGGTAAGAACGGGGCCGATCTGATCAGGGGTATTGTGGCCGCTTACGAAGTGCACGTTAACCTGGTAAAGGCCATATGCTTGCATAAGCATAAAATAGATCATGTGGCCCACCTGTGCCCGGCACAGGCCGCAGGAGTAGGAACAATGCTGAACCTGCCTACTGATATCGTATATCAGGCCATTCAACAGGCACTGCACGTTTCAGTTAGCACGCGGCAGTCGAGAAAAGGGGAAATATCCAGCTGGAAGGCTTACGTACCTGCTCAAGGGGCGAAACTGGCTATTGAAGCAGTAGACCGCGCCATGCGGGGTGAAAAAAGCCCTTCCCCGATCTACGAAGGAGAAGATTCAGTAATTGCCTGGATTCTGGATGGTCCCGATGCAGTATATCACGTGCCGCTTCCTGAGCCGGGCGAAGAAAAGCGGGCTATCCTGGAAACCTATACCAAAGAACATAGTGCCGAGTATCAGTCGCAGGCATTGATTGACCTGGCCTTTCGAATGAAAGAAAAAATTACTGACTTTGCTGAAATTAAAGATGTACTCATTGAAACCAGCCATCATACCCACTATGTCATTGGTACAGGCTCCAATGACCCACAAAAATTCGACCCTCACGCTACAAGGGAAACACTTGACCATTCTATTATGTACATTTTCGCAGTTGCCCTTCAAGATGGTGAATGGCATCACGAAAAAAGTTACGCTCCCGAAAGGGCGCAACGAACCGATACGGTTGAACTTTGGAAAAAAATAAGAACAGAGGAAAAACCCCGGTGGACTGAGCTGTACCATGCAACAGACCCGGATAAAAAGGCCTTCGGTGGAAGAGTAATTATTACCATGAACAACGGTACAGTGATTGAAGACGAATTGGAACGTGCAAATGCTCATCCTGCCGGTGCCCGACCTTTCGCCCGTAAGCAGTACATCAACAAGTTCGATACGCTTACGGAAGGCATCATTACCCGGGAGGAGCGAAATCGCTTTATAGGCCTGGTAGAACGCCTTCCCGAATTATCGGCTGCCGACCTGCTGGAACTGAACGTAATCGTTAAACCGGATAGCCTGAAAAATAACCAGGCCGACCAACGAGGAATATTTTAATGATCATTAGCAACACAACCCCAGAACAAAAGCGTGCGGCATTCCGCTCGGCACTGAATTCCGGTAAGCTCCAGCAGTTTCCAGGAGCTTATAACCCCATGGTAGCCATGCTCATTGAACAGACTGGTTTCGATGGAGTTTATGTTTCCGGCGCTGTAATGGCCAACTCGCTGGGTTTGCCCGACATTGGCATGACTACCCTCACGGAAGTGGGCCAGTTCGCTTCAAACATTGCCAAGGTTACGGCATTGCCTACCATTATGGATATTGATACGGGTTTCGGGGAAACCATGAGTGTGGTTCGCACCATAAAGGAACTGGAGCACCTCGGCCTTTCCGGTTGCCACCTGGAAGACCAGGTGAATCCTAAGCGATGCGGCCACCTGGATAACAAGGAACTGGTTAGCACCAATGCCATGGTGCAAAAGGTGAAAGCTGCTGCTGAGGCCAAAAATGATGAAAACTTTGTAATAATTGCCCGCACCGACGCCCGGGCAGTAGAGGGGCTCGATCAGGCAATTAACCGGGCCAAGGCCTACGTAGACGCTGGAGCCGATATGATATTTCCCGAAGCCATGCGAAACGAATCAGAGTTTGAGGCTTTCCGCAAGGCCGTGGATGTTCCCCTGCTGGCGAACATGACAGAATTTGGTAAGTCCAAATTACTGGATAAAGCCTCTCTCGAGAACCTTGGTTTCAACCTGGTCATCTACCCGGTTACTACCCAGCGCCTGGCGATGAAAGCGGTGGAAGATGGGCTGGCCACGATTAAAGCAGAAGGAACCCAGCAGCCTTTACTGGATCAGATGCAAACCCGCAAGCGGTTGTACGAAGTAATTAAGTACGAAGACTATAATCAGTTCGATGGTAGTATATATAATTTTAAACTATAGAACCTAATCATTAATCCATGAGCACAGAAAAAATTGTAGTTCCCAAGGGTTTGGCTGGTGTGGTTGCTGATGACACGTCGGTTTCAAAGGTAATTCCTGAAATTAATTCGCTGGTTTACCGCGGGTACAAAGTTCAGGACTTAGCCGAACAGTGTACATTCGAGGAAGTGGCCTACCTGTTAACCCACGACGACTTGCCCAACCAGCAGCAACTGAATGATTTCATTGCTGCAGAAAAAGCCAAGCGTACGCTAAGCGATGAATTGCTGGCAGTTATCCATTATTTTCCAAGACAGGCACACCCTATGGATACCCTGCGCACAGCAGTGAGCTTTCTTGGGTTGGAAGATGAACGAACCTGGGAAAGCGACCCGGAAACCAGTATGGATAAATTCATCGGGTTGTTTTCGCGAATACCGTTAATTGTAGCCGCCTGTTCCCGCCACCGTGCCGGTAAATCGTACGTGCCGCCCCGCCAGGACCTTTCCTTCGAAGAGAATTTCTTCTACATGTGCTTTGAGGAGGTGCCGTCTAAAGAAATACTTAGGGCCTTTGATGTGTCTATGATCCTGTATGCAGAACATAGTTTCAATGCTTCTACATTTGCTTCACGAGTGGTAACTTCTACCATGTCGGATATGTATAGTGCAGTTGTTGGGGGAATTGCCGCCCTGAAAGGCCCGTTACACGGTGGTGCCAACGAGCAGGTAATGCACATGCTGAAAGAAATAGAAGATCCGGCTAAAGCAAAAGAATGGATGCGGAATGCCCTGGCAACCAAGCGAAAAGTAATGGGCTTCGGGCACCGGGTTTATCGAAACGGCGATTCAAGAGTGCCAACTATGCGGAAGTACACCCAGAAAATGGCAGAATTTACCGGTAATACCCGGTGGATGGAAACTGCAACGCTTTTGGAGGAAGTAATGCTGGAAGAAAAGGGAATTTACCCTAACCTGGACTTTCCTGCCGGTCCTGCCTATTACATGATGGGGTTTGAAATAGAAACATTCACTCCCATCTTTGTGATCAGCAGAGTAACAGGTTGGGCCGCACACATCATAGAACAGACTCAAAACAATAGGATTATACGTCCGCTTTCCGAGTACATTGGAAGCCCGGAACGATCGGTCGTACCGCTTGAGCAACGATCCTGATCATTTACACGATTTACGTAAAGCCAGAACTTTTTTCTGGCTTTTTACATTAATCCGTACGTTATGTTTTAAAATTCCATTATAAATGGGGTTATTTAAGCCATATGTAGCATTTTGAATGATTGGTTTATTGGCGAATCAACTTTAAATTCTATTTTTGCTCCAATTCAAGGGCTTTGCCCGATCACTAAAAAACGAATACGCGTGGATTTATTTGACAAAATAAAAGCAGACAGAGGCCCTTTAGGGAAACACTCAGACGTTGAAGAAGGATATTTTATGTTCCCCAAGCTGGAAGGTGAAATAGCTCCGCACATGAAGTTCCGTGGTAAGGAAGTACTTACCTGGAGCCTGAACAATTACCTTGGTTTAGCCAACCACGAAGAAGTTAGAAAAACAGATGCTGAAGCGGCTGAGCAGTGGGGGTTGGCTTACCCAATGGGTTCCCGCATGATGTCAGGGAATACTGCCCTACACGAAAAGCTGGAAGCTGATATTGCTGAATTCATCGATAAGCCCAGCGTAATGTTACTGAATTACGGTTACCAGGGGGTTCTTTCACTTATTGATGCCCTGGTCGATCGTAAAGATATCATTGTTTACGATGCCGAGGCACATGCCTGTATCATTGACGGTGTACGCCTTCACATGGGTAAGCGTTTTGTGTACCCACATAACGATATTAACAGCCTTGAAAAGCAACTGGTCCGGGCTACCAAAATGGCAGAAGATACTGGCGGTGGCATACTGGTTATTACCGAAGGTGTTTTTGGTATGACCGGAAACACGGGTCAACTGAACGAAATTGTTAAGCTTAAAGACAAGTATGATTTCCGATTGCTCGTAGATGATGCTCACGGGTTTGGTACCATGGGTGCAACCGGCGCCGGTACCGGTGAAGAATACGGGGTAATGGAAGATATAGATGTTTATTTTTCAACTTTTGCCAAATCAATGGCCAGCATTGGTGCTTTTGTAGCCGGCGATGAAGAAGTGGTGAAGTACCTCCGGTATAACGTCCGTTCACAGATCTTTGCCAAGTCTCTGCCCATGGCTATTGTACAGGGACTAATTAAGAGACTAGAAGTTCTTCGTAATCAGCCAGAGCAGAAGGAAAACCTCTGGAAAGTAGTCAACGCCCTGCAAGGCGGTTTGCGTGAACGAGGGTTTAATATTGGTACCACGCAATCACCGGTTACTCCTGTAATGCTTAACGGCACGGTTGGAGAGGCTGCTACTATGAGCTATGACCTGCGTGAAAACTTTAGCATTTTCTGCTCAGTGGTTATTTACCCGGTTGTTCCGAAAAATACTATTCTGCTCCGTCTTATTCCAACCGCAGCTCATTCGTTGGAAGATGTGGATCGTACAATTGAAGCATTTGAGGCAATCAAAGACAAGCTTACAGAAGGTGTTTATCGTTCAGCTGAGTTAGCTGCGGAATTTAAAGAATAATACATACCCCAATTTTATCCCATTAATCATTAACAACTCCCTTTCAGATATGAACAGATTTGAAGAAATCAAACAGCTTGTAATGTCACTAGAAGATGACTTTTCTAAGTTTTACGACAAGAAAAACCAGGCTGCCGGTACCCGGGTGCGAAAAGGCATGCAGGATATGAAAAAGCTTGCTCAGGAAATTAGAGAAGAAGTACAGGATATGAAGAATAGCTAAAAAGGCTACCCTGTTTCAAAGTTATTTAAATTGAAGGCGACCAAAAGGTTGCCTTTTTTATTTAAGCAGATTTTTACTGAGTATAATCAAGTCTTTTCTCCAAAAATGCAGGTGCACAAACATCCCGAATTAGTGGAGAAATAATACGGGTGCTGGTTTCAGGTAAACTTTTTGTCTAGTAGTTACCCTTACCGAACAGATTACCAAAACGAAAAGTCGTATTTATATCTTGAAACTATAACTGATCGGATATTTTACCTATCGCTAAAATAATTAAACGCACTGTAAAGTTATCTCGATAAAAGAAGAGGTTATTTTTACACAGGAAGTGCTTTTTTCAACCAAAAAGTGCAGCCCTGAAAATCGATTTGTAAAAGATAAAAACCACATCAGAAGCGTACAAATGCATGAACAGTAGTTAATCTCGACTTTAGCACTTTTTTAGATTGCGGAGAGCTACTCAACTAAAATAAGACATACTTATCAACTTAATTTTTAACATTGGTTTAAAAATGGAATGTTAAATATTTAAAAAAATAGCTTTGTAAATCGTATTGAAGCTTTTTGGCCAGCACTTTAATGCCCCTTTCAGTTTCGGTAGGCTTTCAGGTAATTTTCAATTACTCGCTCAATGTTTCGCTTCAGCGGGGCGGAGGCTGGAACGAGCGGTAAACGAACGTAGTCCTCGCAAACTTCCAGCACCTTAAGCGCATATTTCACACCTACCGGGTTGCTCTCAGCATACATTAAATGATTAATAGGTAGTAAATCGAAACTTGCCTTGCGGGCAGCTTCCCAGTTACCCGATGCAGCGTTTTTTACAATATTTCGGAAGATATTCGCGTAGGCGTTTGCCAATACAGAAATAACCCCGACTCCCCCAACAGACAACATAGGAAGAGTGAGAATATCTTCACCTGAAATTAACAGGAAATCATCGGCAGTGTTGTTGGCGATTTGCATACACTGCTCCAGGTTTCCGGAAGCTTCTTTGATACCAATGATATTTTTATGTTCAGCCAGGGCAATGGTAGTTTCTGCCTCCATGTTAGTGGCCGTTCGGCCAGGTACATTATAAAGTATAATTGGCACCGGGGAGGCATCGGCTACTGCCGTAAAGTGAGCAATTAATCCTTTTTGAGAGGGTTTATTGTAATAAGGGACCACTGATAAAGCGGCATCCACGCCACTGAGGCCAGTAAACTTGAGTTGTTCAATAACCTGGAAAGTACTGTTTCCGCCTAACCCGTATACAATGGGCTTCTGAGCGGTATTGTTATCTTTAACAAAATTCAGGATATCTGCCTTTTCCTTCGGCGTAGTTGTTGCCGACTCTCCCGTGGTACCCTGCACCACGTAATAATCAACCCCTCTGTTCGCAGTAAATTGCAGCAGGTTATTCAGGCTTTCGTAATCTACCTGGAAATTTTCAGAAAAAGGGGTAATTAATGCTACGCCCGTTCCTTTCAATCGTTCACTCATGCTAATTTTTAATTTTATAAGACTTTTGGCAAGGCAAATAGAATAGTTAGGTATTTTCTCTCACGTTGGTGATGTACTGAAAAATACTTTTACTCAGGCTATCGGTATCTTCTGCAGCAAACATCAATTCATAGTAATTTGCCCGGTCATCCCCGCTAGGACCTACCCGGCAGCGGGCCTGGCTCATAGCCAGTATTTTGTTCAGTACAATATCCTCCGTACTATCGAGATGAAAAAGGTAATCGTAAGGAGTTTTGGCAAAATGGTGGATGTTCTCATTATTAAACCCACCCCTGAAACTAATTTCATCTTCTGAAAAAGATTTATAGCTGTAATCTTTTGGTTTATCTTTACGGCGTTCGTAGAAAAGTACGTCAACGTTTTTACCGTCAGCCTCCAGCTTATCAATAAAATTATTCACGATCTTCAGCTTATCGTAGTGGTCAATAGTAGCCAGTATACCTACTGAGCTAGCCTTATCGAAGGGAATGCTGTTTCGTTCCAATTTATTTTTTTTTAGCAACGAAGCAGTTTGGTTGCGAATAATCTTTTTGGTGAGTCCTATCATAATGTTTTCTAAGTCTGGTTCAGCAGGGCTAAAAATTCTTCTTCTGATACAATGTTAACGCCTAGTTTTTCGGCTTTTTCTTTCTTTGCCGGCCCTATTTTATCGCCTGCAATTAAATAATTCAGTTTGCCTGAAACGGACGACAGCAATTTACCACCGTGTGCGGTAACTATTTCCTGGATTTCCTCCCGGCTATGGTTTTTGAAAACACCGGAAATTACAAAACTTTTACCCTCCAGTTCGCTGCTGGCCTGCTGTTGTTTGTTTATTTCAAACTGTAGTCCTGCTTCGCGTAGTTTACTGATGAGCTGCCGGTTTTTCTCGTTTGAAAAGTAATTAATGATGCTCTGGGCTATCCGCTCACCAATTTCTGGAACTGCAATGAGGTCATCGTAACTGGCATCCATTAGCTGGTTTACAGATCCGAAGTGGTTAGCTAGTTTCTGGGCCACGGTTTTCCCAATAAAACGAATGCCGAGGGCAAATAAAACCCGATCGAATGGTACTTCTACCGATGCTTTTATGCCATCCAGTATATTCCTGGTAGACTGTTTCTTGAAGCCTTCGAGCGAATAAATATCGTCGAAAGAAAGTTTATAAAGATCGGCCGGGGTATGAATCAGGCCCTCCTGCAGGAACAGCTCAATAGTTTTCTCTCCCATAGAATCAATATCCATGGCATTTCTATGAATGAAATGAGCAATGCGGCCCAACTGTTGGGGGGGGCAACCATCAACGTTAGGACAAAAATGAACAGCTTCTCCCTCCGCCCGTACCAGTTCCGTATTACAGGCTGGGCACCGGTGAATGTAGTTCACTGCCGTACTGTTGGGTGCCCGCCGGCTCAATTCCACACCCGTTATTTTAGGAATAATTTCCCCCCCTTTTTCCACGTAAACATAATCGCCAACCCTTAAATCGAGCCGTTCTATTTCATTGGCGTTATGTAAAGAAGCTCGCTTAACGGTAGTTCCGGCTAGCTTTACCGGTTCAAGGTGTGCAACCGGTGTAATGGCTCCTGTTCTCCCTACCTGGTAAGCAATTTTTTTCAACCGGGTTAACGCACTTTCTGTCTTGTATTTGTAAGCAATGGCCCAGCGCGGAATTTTTGCGGTGTTTCCCAGTACCTGTTGATGCTTCAGGCTATTAACTTTCACTACAATACCATCGGTGTCCAGGCTAAGCTCCCTTCTTTTTTCCTCCCAATCTTCAATGTATTGCAATACATCTTGCAAAGATTTACACTTCCGGTAAGTTTGCGACACGT
>CAZIWJ010000003.1:37924-40230 GCA_964542855.1 uncultured Roseivirgaceae bacterium | reverse complement strand
TATTCTTCATACCGCACCTTCCATGCGAACGCACGTAGTGCAGGAAGAAGAAACCCTTTTCAGCCTGTCGCAACGCTACGGGGTAAGCACCAATGACCTGATCCGCTGGAATAACTTATCCGATACCCGCATAGATATAGGCCAGCAACTCATGATTGGCCGAAAAACCACAACAGCTACTTCCAGCGTAAAAACCCACGAAGTGAGAAAAGGGGAAACCCTGTACAGCTTATCGCGTCAGTACGGGATTCCTCTCGATTCCCTTAAAAAGTGGAACAACCTCAATAGCCATGCCATCAGCATTAATCAGCAGCTGGCGCTTACCAGGCCGAAACAAGCCAACCCGGTAACAGAACATAAAGTAGCTGAAAGGGTAGCTTCTGCCGGGGCAAAGAAATCCGAACTGGTTACTGAAGTAGTTAAACGCCCCATTTCTTCAGACGGCCGGGTGTCGGTGGGTAAGAAAACAATCCCGGCACCCGGCGAAAAACCAGCACGTGGTGAAAAAACCATGCAGGTAACTGTGGAACGCTCTAAGAAAGACAAAGCAAATACTACCGCGAACAGCAAAGGTTTTACAGAAATCAGGGAAAGTGGCATTGCTTCCCTGATCGACCGGGGTGGAAAAACCAACAAATACCTGGCCCTCCACCCAACTGCTCCCACCGGAACAATCCTCACCGTTAAGAATGAAATGACCGGCCAAACGGTTTTTACCCGGGTGGTTGGAAAGCTACCCAATACCGGGAACAACAAGAACATTATTCTTCGCATTACCCATGCGGCATACAAACGCCTGGGTGGGGTAAACGACCGGTTCCCGGTACAGATTTCCTACATGCCTGACTAACATCGGGTAATACCATTTACCCGGTTCATGTATTATTAATTGCCGGCAGCAAATCTCTTTGCTTCACAGAATTTGTACCCTCCATCCTGAATCACTAATTTGAAGGAATAATTTAAAACCAAAACAGATCATGAAAAAGCTAACGCTATTCCTGCTTGCCTTTATAACCCTGGCTTCCGGGGCTGACGCCCAGAAATACCGGAAGGAGGTTGATCAGATGGCAGAAACGTTAAACAGCAAGGTAATCGAGTGGCGACATACCATTCACCAGAACCCTGAACTCAGTAACCGTGAATTTGAAACGGCTAAAATGATAGCCGCTCACCTGGAAAACCTTGGCATAGAGGTGCAAACCGGTGTGGCCCACACCGGCGTGGTGGGAGTACTGAAAGGAGGTAAACCCGGGCCGGTAGTCGGGCTGCGGGCCGACATGGATGCCCTGCCGGTAACCGAGCGGGTAGACCTGCCCTGGAAATCAACGGTAAAAAGTACTTACAACGGCCAGGATGTTGGGGTTATGCATGCCTGCGGGCACGATACGCACGTGGCTATTTTAATGGGTGTGGCTGAACTGCTTTCCAACATGCAGCAAGAGTTGGCCGGTACGGTTAAGTTTGTTTTTCAACCCGCTGAAGAAGGTGCCCCCAGGGGAGAAGAAGGCGGCGCAGAGCTGATGGTTAAGGAAGGGGTTTTGAAAAATCCAGACGTAGACGTGATGTTCGGATTGCACATCAATTCCAAAATCGAAGTGAATAAAATTGGTTATCGTCCGAAAGGAGCCATGGCCAGTGCCGATCGATTCGAAATCCTGGTTAAGGGCGACCAGACCCACGGAGGGTACCCCTGGGGTGGCGTAGACCCGATTGTTACCAGCTCGCAAATTATTATGGGACTGCAAACTATCGTTAGCCGGAATCTGAAGCTGATCGATGCCGGTGCGGTAATATCGGTAGGCATGTTCCATTCTGGCGTAAGGAATAACATTGTACCAGAAGAAGCCAAACTGGTGGGCACCATCCGGGCCCTGGATACCGACATGCAGAAGCAGATTCACCGACGCATTAGGGAAATTGCCACCAATGTCGCCGAAAGTGCAGGGGCGGAAGCAGAAGTGACCATAGATGAGGGGTACCCGGTAACCTACAACGATCCGGAATTAACCGCTCAGATGTTGGGTACGCTAAAGCAAACGGCCGGTGACGAAAATATATTCCTGCGAACGGCTGTTACCGGGGCTGAAGACTTTTCTTTTTTTGCCCGTGAAGTACCCGGTTTCTTTTTCTTTCTGGGCGGTAGGCCCGAAGGAACCGATCCCGAAGATGCTCCCTCTCACCACCGCCCCGACTTTTACGTGGATGATACCGGAATGCAACTGGGGGTTCGTGCCCTGAGTAACCTCACGCTGGATTATATGAACAACAAGAATATCCAGTCTGGCGTAGGCAGGTAATAGCAG
>CAZIWJ010000003.1:0-37824 GCA_964542855.1 uncultured Roseivirgaceae bacterium | reverse complement strand
GGAATCCACTTAATATCGGAGAAGTCGGGCTTGCGCTTTTCCAGGAAAGCGTTACGCCCTTCTTTAGCTTCTTCGGTCATGTAGGCCAGCCGGGTAGCTTCCCCGGCAAAAACCTGCTGCCCTACCATACCATCGTCGGTCAGGTTAAAGGCAAACTTCAGCATTTTAATAGAGGTAGGCGACTTCTCGAGGATTTCCAGCGCCCACTGGTAAGCCGTATCTTCCAGTTCATCGTGGGGAACCACTGCATTCACCATTCCCATGTCGTAACCTTCCTGTGCCGAATAGTTTCTTCCGAGGAAAAAAATTTCGCGGGCCCGCTTCTGCCCTACCATTTTAGCTAAATAGGCCGATCCGTACCCCCCGTCGAAGCTGGTTACATCGGCATCGGTTTGCTTAAAGATGGCATGCTCTTTACTGGCCAGGGTCAGGTCAGAAACCACGTGCAGGCTATGGCCACCCCCAACGGCCCAGCCGGGAACCACGGCAATAACCACTTTAGGCATAAAACGAATCAGGCGCTGCACCTCCAGGATGTTTAACCGGGGCATCCCGTCGTCGTCCACGTACCCCTGTTGTCCTCTGGAGCGCTGGTCTCCCCCGCTGCAAAAAGAATACCCCCCATCTTTGGGAGAAGGACCCTCGGCACTGAACAATACTACCCCGATACTGGTATCTTCCCGGGCATCCAGAAAAGCGCCGTATAATTCAGCCACGGTTTTCGGGCGGAAAGCATTGCGTACTTCCGGTCGGTTAAAAGCAATGCGGGCTACCTTGCCGCACTTTTTATAAGTTATATCTTCGTAATCGTGAACAGTAGTCCAGTCAGGTTTTTTCATAATTGTTAGGGTTAACAGAATATCAGGCGTAATTAACCGGTTACAGACCTTCCTGCTCTATGTATTGCAGGGCGTAAAACAACGAAGTAACGTGCATGGCCTGGAGTAACTGGTTATTTTTCATCAGTTGTTTTACTTCTTCCAGCGGTGTTACCACCACTTCAATATCTTCGCTGGCGTCGAGTTGCTGTTCGCTTACCCTCCTGGCATTCAGGGCCAGGAAAGAAATCGATAAATTAGAATGATTAGTCGGGTTGGCCGATACGCGGGCGGTTTCAATAAACTCATCGGCAGCAAAACCGGTTTCTTCCAGCAATTCGCGCTGTATCCCTTCCGCCGGGGGCTCTCCTGCATTAAGGGTGCCACCCGGAAGTTCCAGGATTACTTTCCCGTAGGCGTGGCGGTATTGCCTGATGAGAACAATTTCTCGCCCGGGGGTTAACGCCACTACGTTGGCCCAGTTAGGAAATTCAATAACGTAGTAAGGATGAACCTGCGTGCCGTCGGGCATTTCGCAGGTATCGGTACGCACGCTGATCCATTCATCGTTCAGTACGTAACGGCTGTTAAGCGTTTTCCAGGGTTCGGGCACTGATTTCTTTGTAGTTTTTGTAAAAATCGGCAATGGTTTCTATTCCTTTAAAATAGTTAAACAGCCCGTAATGTTCGTTCGGCGAGTGAATGGCATCTTCATCCAGCCCGAAGCCCATCAGCACGGAATCCAGTCCGAGCACCTGCTGGAAAAGCGATACAATAGGAATGCTTCCGCCTTCGCGGGTAGGAACCGGGGTTTTTCCCCACACGTTTTCAAAGGCTTTAAAAGAAGCTTTCACCGCATTGGAATCTGTAGGAACAGTAGCGGGCTGACCGCCGTGCAGGTCGGTAACTTTTACTTTAACCGTATCGGGCGCAATATTTTTTATATGGTTAGCAAACAGCTCGTTTACTTTTTTGTAGTCCTGGAATGGAACCAGGCGCATGGAAACCTTGGCTGTAGCTTTACTGGGCAGTACGGTTTTGGCCCCCTCGCCGGTATATCCTCCCCAGATGCCGTTGACATCGAGCGACGGACGAATACCTACCCGCTCCAGCGTAGTGAACCCTTTTTCTCCTTCCACAGCGTGTATATCCAGGTGCTTTTTGTACTCTTCCTCGTTAAAAGGGGCTTTATTCAATGCCTTACGTTCTTCGGCAGACAGTTCCTGCACCCCGTCGTAAAAGCCCGGAATAGTTACCTTGCCGTTTTCATCTTTTAGCGAAGCAATCATCTGGCACAAGGTGTTAATCGGGTTGGCCACGGCTCCGCCGTAAACGCCCGAGTGTAAGTCGCGGTTCGGACCGGTAACTTCTACTTCCAGGTAGCTGATGCCCCGCAGCCCTACGGTAAGCGAAGGATGTTCGTTGGAAATAATGCTGGTATCGGAAATGAGAATAACATCGGCAGCTAACCGTTCCTGGTTGGTTTGTATAAACTCAATAAGCCCGTCGGAACCGTTTTCTTCTTCTCCTTCAATCATGAACTTTACGTTGCAGGGCAAACCTTCGGTGGCCATCAGGGTTTCAATGGCTTTAATGTGCATGTACATTTGCCCCTTATCATCGCAGGCCCCGCGGGCGTAAATTTTCTCGTCTTTGATTACCGGATCAAACGGCTCGGAATCCCACAGTTCGTAAGGGTCGGCAGGCTGCACGTCGTAATGACCGTAAACCAGCACAGTAGGCAGGGCAGGATCAACGATTTTCTCCCCGTAAACGATGGGGTAGCCCGAAGTTTCGCAAACCTCTACCTTGTCGATATCAATGGCTTTCAGCTTTGCTTTAACGAATTCAGCAGCTTTCAGTACATCATCTTTAAATTTAGCGTCGGTACTTACCGAAGGAATACGCAACAGTTCTACCAGTTCGTCGAGGAACCGGTCTTTATTTTCTTCTATATAAGGTTTTACTGGCATAGGTTTTATTATTTATGATCGCGGTAAATCATTAACAGTTACTGTTCTGCCAATCTGCAAAGCAGTTCAGCAGGTAACAGGCAGCCGGTTCAATGCCTGCCGGCAATGGCTAATGGCTGCGCTAAATTACGTGAACTTAATTACGGGAGCAAGCAGAATCAGAAGCCGTCGCGGTCAGCATCTTCATCGAGAGGTACCACTTCTTCCTCGTTGGCAATATCCATGGGCGAATCCAGGCTGTACGGCTCGGTAATACCGAGATATTGCTGGCGGAAGCGATTAACAAACGTAAGGGTTTCTGCCACATCACCCGCAAAAAAAGCAAACTCATTCGGTTCGGCTTTATCGATGTTAGTTTTCTTGAATACAAGATCGTTCAGGTCCTGGTTCGACGACCATACCGACAATCTGAAGTTCTGATACCCAAAGAAGAACCAGGAGTCCGGACCGGCCTGGATGAAGACATTTAACTTGTCGCCCTGACGCACGTCGGGTTTAATTTCAATGAAGCCCGACAGGCTGGCATTGATATCCATATCGCCCGAATTGGCCAGGCCAATGTTACTGGTGCTGTACCAGGCTTTATGTTCGGCCGACCATTTAAAGGAAACGTCGGGAATGTTCATCCCTTCTTCCAGGATACCCGCAGCTTTGAGCAGCGGGGTATATTCCGACAGCGACTCTTTTTCGTAGCGTTTCGCTGCCTCGTTGCCGATGATTTCCGAAAGGCGGTACAGCATGGTGGTTTTATCGGGCACAGCCGACTGGGCACCGGTAGTTTCCAGTATTTCGTTAATATCTTCCCCCATGATATCGTAAACCTGCCCGGGAAGTTCATTGAAGTTAATAACCATAGAAGTTTCAAAAGTAAAGGCTTTATTCTCCAAATCACCGGTCCCCTTTACTCCAGCCTTTACCGTTACCCCGTCGCTTTCCAGGTCTTCAAAATACTGGATCGGCCCTTCGTAGGTTACCTGCCTGGTATTTTCGTTGAATGTAAAAATTTCACCGGAGTAGGAACCATCGTTTATTTTGGCAGGCGATTCAATAACGTACTGGTTGTTATTCCTGTCGAACGAAAGGATTCCCTTTGGTTTGAAAATATTCCGGTCTGAACCGGTTTCCGGGTTCATGACAAAGGTGCTGTACAGTTCATTTGTTCTGCCGTTCAGGTGCAGGCCGGCGTTGAGCGAACGCATGCGGGTATCTACACTTTGCTCAAAGTCGAGGGCTACTTCCTGCTGTTTGGCATCGCTTTCGTACTGGATCCAGGTATTGTAATCGGGGATGGTTTTGAAGTCGAGCTTAATTTCGCCATCGAGCACAAGGGCCGGGTTTATCGCATTCATCCGCAATCGCCCTTTATAAAGAAACCCGGTAGAGATCTCCACCGGCGATTCGGGAGGTACTACCCCTTTGGCCGTGGTGTAGGCATATTCCACATTCCCGTCCTCATCGGTAATCTCTTCTTTGCGAAAGTCGTTCAATTCGATGGCAAAAGTATCTTCTTCCGCATTCACGAATTCGTAAGTAGCCTTTCCCCTGAACTTGTTCCGGCTCAGTACTTCAATGGTACCGTCGTACAGGTTGTGGTATTCATTCAGGGTATCGATGATCAGTTCGGCATTGGTGAAGGTACTAAACTGGGCATTTTCCTGGATATGCACCAGGTTGCTGTCGGGAACTACCTTGGCATCGGCTACCTTAATAAAAGGAACCCCGAAAACATCCAGCTCTTGTTTACTGATTTTGTAAGTAGCCGATTCGGCGTTGAAGGCCAGGGAGTCTAGCGATTTACGCGTAGCGTAGAAGTAAGAGCTTTCTATCGGTACATCCTCCGGCTTACTCATGGTTACCGTTTCCTGGTTCAGGTTCCATACTGCTTCGGTAATTGAGGTTTTAAACTGGGCGTAGGGGAATTCTATCGCTGCCACCCCTTCTACTTCCGGATTAATGGTTGCGAAGTTATCTTCCAGGTTAAAGTCCAGGAATACATCATCACCTGCCAGGGCCGGCTTCACCGGGTTCGATGATTTCACTTCAAAATCAGCGTTGCGGGCAGAGAACTGGCTTTGCTGGAAACGCATGTCATTAGAAGTTGCTTCCGACCCCCGGGTAAAAAGCGTGCCCTGCCCACGAAGGCCTTTTTGCGTAACAATTGCTGCTCCATCCATCGATGCGGTTTGGTTGTAGAACTGGAAGGGCTCGGCATTATTGTAAATGTTCATGCTATCCTGCTGGGGCAGCCACTTCAGGGTAAAGTTTTCCACGTAAGCCTGCGGGAAGGAAGCCCCGTTGAGTTCGCCTTCAGTAATATCGGCTTCCAGTCCCTTTTTAGTAACCAGGGAATCCTGGTAGAGGATGTAATCTTCTGAAGTCATGGAAGCAGTCAGGTATTCAATGGTACCGGCTGCCGTTAGTCCTTTGCCGTCGAGCCGGAGGTTGCTGTATAATTTACCTGAACCGCTGTACAGGTTATAGCCTTCGGCCGGAATGTTGTGGGCAAAACCCAGGGTATTGTCTTCCATTACCCGCAGGGTTTCATCGATAGGGGGTAATAGCCCATCGGTATAGAAAGTACCGTCGAAACCAATTGCGCCGGGGTCGGTAGAACTCACACTATCTACTGCGAACGGCGGAATAACGAAGTACACCCGTTTATCGTAAGCACCATCCAGCACATTCTTTCCGTCGAAATACACCACTGCCCCGTTGGAAGCGTCGAACTTGGGGTATTCGGGCAAAAATTTACGGGCCGATT
The DNA here is from genome assembly GCA_964542855.1 of uncultured Roseivirgaceae bacterium. Taxonomy (GTDB): domain Bacteria; phylum Bacteroidota; class Bacteroidia; order Cytophagales; family Cyclobacteriaceae; genus CAZIWJ01. The sequence goes on along the minus strand of CAZIWJ010000003.1, from coordinate 32,272 downwards.
TGTTGCGGGGATCGTTAACAAACAGGGTTCCCGACGTTTGCTTAATTTGGTTACCCACCAGGCCCAGATTATCCATGGCGGCCGAACCCGCAGTAGAATCGGCACTTACCAGCGAGTTATCTACTTGCTTTCGCTGCCCGTTTTCGTCGGTCAGGTAAAAGCGGATCGAGTCGATCTGGGCCAGGTCGATTTTAAAATCTTCGTACTTGAACTCAAAGTCTGCCCCTACGAACTCGAAGTTTCCGGCGAACAGGTTTCCGTTGAACCGAAAATCACGGTTCTTCAGCATGGTAAGCTGCGCACTGTCGGGCGTAATGTATACATCGAGCTGTTCGCTAATGTAAAACTTCTCGATACCGCGCACCCGCATTTCCTGGTTTTCCAGGTACAGGGTAGCATTGGAGTTAGCAGCGGTAAGCGAGGGGATAAGCAGGTCGTCGTAATCTTTTCGCTTGGCCTTGGAAAGCACATAGTGCATGGCTTTCTGCTGAATGGTTACCTTCCCGGAAACCGGTTCATAATCAATAAAGCCGTTTACTGCCAGTTCTTTCATGGCCGAGCGGACCACCTGCGGGTTCTGTTTTCGGTCGTCGGCCAGGTCGTCGGCGTAGAACGTTTCCGAGTTATTCTGCCGGGCGTAGGCCACCGCCAGGATAAGCGGGTGAAACCGGTACATGCCCGTCATCTGGTTAAACATCTTCTCGTTGAAATACTCGGTTGAAGCCAGCAAGGTAGGTACTTCCCCCCGGGCACTGAGGGTAGAGATATTGATACTATCGCCCGGAATGTGCCAGCGCACGATGTCGCTGGTAATTTCCATGTTAAAGTAAGTTGACTTAAAAGGTACGTTGTGGTACGATCCATCGTGGTTTACGGCGGTAAGGTAGGCCGAATCGACCAGGTAGCGGACATCTACCGAAGGGTGGTAAATAGAATCGTACCCGTGGTACAACACCAGCCGGGTATCATCGGCGGTAAAAATAGAATCGCCCATCACCATTTGCTCCGATTCCAGCTTAACTTTCTTCACGCTGTTGTTCTGTATTTCCAGGGTTGAAGGGTTGCCGAAATAAGAAGAGCTGTAAATTTTATTCCCTTCCAGGGTAAACCCTCCGGTGTAGGTGATAATGTTGTTATACGTGGTGTCGTTATACACATCAACCGATACATCGCTCTTGTACGATTTAAAGCGGGGGTAGGTAGCATCGGTTGTGCTGTCGTGTTTTTGCGAGGTAAAGCGGAGAATACCGGGCACTTCCCCCTTAATTTTCCCCTTAAAAGTCATCTTTACGTTTTCGGCTTCCAGGCGCGGGGTTTTAACGTTGAAATTGTATTTGCCCAGGGTGGCGTACACTGAATCGGAAGCGTAACCGGCATTCACCCAGTCGAATTTACCACCTTCGCCCACGAAAGTACCGTTGGTTAGCATCAGGGTGCCTTTGGCCCCGGTGAGGTTGGCCGAATCGTAGCGGGTGCTCATGACCAGGTTAGTGCTTTCCAGGTGCATCACCGGGCCTACGGGCTCGGGTTGCGGAAGTTCCTGCACCAGGGCGTCCATTCGCTCGTCTTCCGATGGCGCAGCCGGTTCTTCACGGGAAGCAAAACCATCGGAAGACTCCTGTTTATTTTCCTCTTTGCCCGATTCTTCCGGAGCATTACCCCAGCCGTCGTCGCTACCCCAGCTTTCGTTGTTCCAGTCGTCGCTACCTTCTTCCTCGCCCCACGAATCGTTATTGCCCCAGTTGTCGTCGCCCCATTCGTTGTCGCCCCAGCCATCGTCATTGTTTCCCCAGTTATCGTCCGATCCCTGGGTCACTTCTTTGGGTTGCTCAAAGTCTTCTTCTGAAAGGTATTCATCTTCTTTATTTTCTTCCTCCGGTTCTTCTTCTACCGGTAGCGGCAGGGCAGCAACCGGTTCGGCGGAGGGAATATATTCCAGCGACCAGGTGTATTCCTCCCCATTAATAAATAACTGGTTGTAGTTATTCACATAAAGCGCTCGATTGTAGAAAAATGTTCTCAACGTACGGAAGTAACTGGTAAGCTCTCGCCCCCGGTACTTCTCGATTACCTGTTTAGTAATGGAAAGGTATTCATCGAGCCGCTGGTCGGGAACTTCAGCCGAGTCGACGGCATAAACCAGAATGGCATAAAAATCACGAAAGTAAGGAATGATATTAAAATTGATGTCTGTCATCCGGTGAGAGATGGCCATAACGGAATCTTTATGACGGTCGGAAAGGGATCCGGAACCCCAGAGGGCTTCGAATTCCCGTCCTACCCGGGCACTGGTGCTGTCGGGAGCTTTGCGCAGTAACCGCTTAACATCGCTGCCAAAAACGGTTACCGAATCGGTCAGGGAATAGCGCTGAGCCTGTACATCAACCGATAAGCTTCCCAGGATAAGGAAGATTCCAACTGCTATTAATCTATTCATACACCGGTATTAGAAACGCTTGCCTTTATAACGTTTATTTGCAAAAAAAGTGTTTCCGGCGGAAAGATTTAACAGGCTGTAAATCAGGGGTAGCCCGGGGGCGTAAGGAATGTTGGTGTTTCAGGGTTTCCGGTACAAAAGCAGCTGCCAGTCGTTTCTTTCTAACGTGTTCAGCAGTTGCAGTTTACTCTCTTCGGCCACGGCTTTAATCCTGCCGGTGTCGAAATTATAAAAACCACTGAGCAACAGGCTGCCTCCCGGAGCCAGGTACTTCACGTACTCCGGGATTTCTTCCAGCAGCACGTTGCGGTTAATATTAGCCAGGACGATATCGTATTCGAAGGGCTTTACGTTGGCAATGGTTCCCTGCATCACCTCGATGCACCGGCAGTTGTTAATCGTTAGGTTTTCGAGTGTATTATTAACGGCCCACTCGTTATTATCGTAGGCCAACACGTACGAGGCCCCTTTCTGTTCGGCAAAGATAGACAGAATACCGGTTCCGCAACCGGCGTCGAGCACAGTTTTCCCCTGGTGATCCAGTTGTAGCTGCTGTTGAAGCATCAGGTAAGTCGTGGCATGATGGCCGGTACCGAATGCCATTTTGGGGTTGATGATAATTTCGTGCGGGTAATCCTGGCCGATAGAGTGGAAATCGGCCCGGACCAGGCACTGATCGGCTACCACGATGGGCTCGAAATTCTTTTCCCATTCCACGTTCCAGTTTTTTTCTTCAACCGTTTCCACTTCGTAAGAAATGCCGTAGCGGCCGGTTACTTCCTCCAGGGTTTTCTCACTGAACAGATCGGCCTGGATGTAAGCTTCCAGCGCTTCCTCTTGTTCCCAGAAAGAATCATAATCCAGTTGTTCCAGTTCGGCCACCAGGATTTCCTGGATATCCGGTTTACAGGGCAGCGTTACCAGCAGGTATTTCATATTAATGAGGTAAGGCCTTGATGATGTCTACAAAATCGCGCGATTTCAGGGAAGCCCCGCCAATAAGCCCGCCGTCGACATCGGGTTGTTGCAGCAGTTCGGCCGCGTTACCCGGTTTCATGCTGCCGCCGTATAGAATACTCACTTCTTCCGCCACTTCGGCCCCGTATTGGTTGGCCAGGTGGTTTCGGATAGCCTTGTGCATTTCCCGGGCTTGTTCTGCCGTAGCCGTTTTACCGGTTCCGATGGCCCATACCGGCTCGTAGGCAATCACTACCTGTTTAATGGTATCGGCTTCGAGATGAAACAGGCTATTCGTAACCTGGCCCAGCGTGTAGGATTCCTGGTTTCCGGCTTCGCGTACATCGAGGGGTTCCCCGCAGCAGAAGATGGGTTGCATATTATTTTCCAGTACGCGGTTAGTTTTCCGGGCAATAAGTTCGTCGTTTTCACCCGGCTGGGCCCGTCGCTCGCTGTGGCCCAGCACCACGTATTTTACCTCCAGCGAAGCCAGCATGCCGGCGGCTACTTCCCCGGTAAAAGCACCATTTTTTTCTTCGTGGCAATTCTGGGCACCCACTTTCACCCGACTTTTTTCGGGAATAAGGTGTTGCACCGCAGCAATAAAGGGATAAGGAGGGATAACAACAATTTGCGGATTGTGCTGAACTTCGTCCTGCACCATGTAGATGATTTCAGATACCAGCTGGCAGGCATCGGGCAGGTTTGTATTCATTTTCCAGTTTCCGGCAATTATTTGTTTTCTCATGGTTTTATTGGCTTTACGCCTACTTTTGTAGTGCAAATGTATTGCTTCGCATTCGTTAATCAAGCCAGTTTATGAGATTAGACATTATTACCTGCGTACCTGCCCTACTCGAAAGTCCCTTCTCCCACTCTATTCTGAAGCGGGCAATTGAAAACGAAATTGTGCAGGTACACATACACGATTTACGCAATTTTACCGATAACAAGCACAGGCAAATTGATGATTATGCCTACGGGGGCGGCGCCGGCATGGTGATGATGGCCGAACCCATTGCCAACTGCATCCGCCACCTGCAGAGCGAACGAACCTACGACGAAGTAATTTACATGACCCCGGACGGCGAAACTTATAACCAGCCGATGGCCAACCAGTTGTCGCTAAAGAAAAACCTGGCTATTCTCTGCGGGCATTACAAGGGGGTTGACGAGCGGGTGCGGGAGCTTTTCGTAACCCGCGAAATCAGCATTGGCGATTACGTTTTATCGGGAGGCGAACTGGCGGCGGCGGTGCTGGCCGACAGCATCATACGCCTGGTTCCCGGCGTGCTGAACGACGAAACATCGGCCCTGACCGACTCATTTCAGGACCACCTGTTGTCGCCCCCGGTTTACACCCGTCCGGCCAGTTTCGAAGGGCACAAGGTACCGGAAATCCTGCTCTCCGGCCACGAGGCTAAAATTGAGGAATGGAGGCACGAGCAGGCTGTTGCCCGAACCAAAAACCGGCGCCCGGACTTATGGAATAAGATTGATAAATAAGCTTTAAATTTGCGCCATGAAAGATACGATCCTCCGACTGCAACTGGCTACCGACCCCAGCTGGGCCTACCTGGCCGATGAAAATATGGAAGAAATTCTTACCGATCATGCCTGGTGCGAGCAGAAAGCGGCCAGTAGCTGCACATCGCTGATTGTGCAGTACCCCGACCGGCCGGAACTGGTAGACCGGCTAACCCCGGTAGTGGCCGAAGAATGGGAACACTTTACCCGCGTTATTGAGCAAATCAGGAAACGCGGCTTTGTGCTGGGAAAGCAACGGAAAGACGAGTACGTATTACAGCTAATGCAACTCATTCGGAAAGGAGGCTCAGCCGAACAGCGACTCATGGACAAGCTGCTGGTTAATGGCATGATTGAAGCCCGCAGTTGCGAACGCTTCAAGATGCTGTGGCAAAACCTGGAGGAAGAAGAGCTGAAAGCCTTTTATTACGATTTAATGAAATCGGAAGCGGGGCACTACGTTAACTTCCTCGACCTGGCCCGGGAGTACATGCCGAAAGAAATGGTAAACAGGCGTTGGCGGGAAATCCTGGCTGCCGAAGCCGAAATTGTGAGCAACCTCGGGGTCCGCGGTAACCGGATGCACTAGCTATCCGGGCAATTGGGAGGAGCGACCGATTCAGCAATGATCCGGACCACGCAGTAATACAATAATGAATTACATAGACACAACGCATGCGGTCGTGAAGACCTCATAAAACGTTGTGGGAGCTTCGAACAGTGCCATGGGACCTGTGATGCGAGTGTGTGGTGGAAAGACCCTATCCCGTACAGTGTGTAAGTAAAAATCAGAGTTGGTACTGTTCCAGGCTCACTAGCCGGCAGTTTTTAATGAAACAATGAATTATTTTTTTACTTTTTACCGGCCTTGATTTTTGAGGACGCCTGAACCGCCAAATGAAGAGGCAGTCTTACCCCGTACCCTTGCTTGCAAACTCGAACAATTTTATTAAAATAGAATCATCATTTTTGCAGTTATACCGGTAAAACAACTCATGCCCCAATACCTGCTGATATATCTTTTTCTCCTCTGCTTTACCCTGCAGGCGGTAGCCCAGGATAGCCTGGTAGTATATTATGACGATCAGCGCACCGTAGTAAAGGAAGTTTTTCAAACCACGGGCGATAATATACTGAATGGCCCTTACCGGTCGTACTACGCCAGCGGCAACCTGAAAATAAGGGGTAATTACATCGATAATATACCTGCCGGGCAATGGAAATACTACTACGAGAACGGCAACCTGAAGATGGAAGGGCTGATTAAAAATAACCAGCACGCCGGAGTTTGGTCGTATTACTACGAAAACGGAAACCCGGAAATGAAGGGTACGCTAATTGATGAGGTACGTACTGGCTCGTGGTACTTTTACTACGAGAGCGGCAACCTGAAAAAGAAAGGCACTTTCAGGAACGGGAAACCAACCGGCACCTGGGAATACTATTACGAAGACGGATCGCTGAAAGCCCAAAAAAAAATAAAGGAGCAGGGCCTGAACACAATGGAAGAGTTCTACACTTCGGGGTCGGTCCGGGCAAAAGGATACACTTCTCCGGCGGGCAAAGACAGCACCTGGATTATTTTTTACGAATCGGGCGAGGTGAGCGCCCGCGGAAAATACGAGAACAATCGGAAGGAAGGCCGCTGGATTTATTATCACCTGAACGGAAATAAAGCCGCTGAAGGCCGGTATACCCGCGGGGTAACCGACGGGAAGTGGACCTACTACCACAAAAACGGGAAGGTAAAAGCCGAAGGGGCCGAACAGGATGGCGTACGGGAAGGGTACTGGAAACTGTATCACAGCAGTGGGACCCCCAAAGGCGAAGCGGTATTTAAGAAGGGCAGTGGAGAGTACAGGGAATTTTACCCCGACGGGGAATTAAAAGTAGTGGGTACCCTGGAAAACGGCAAAAACCAGCACCGATGGAATTATTACTACAGCGATGGTGCACTGGAAGGCACTGCTGAATTTACCGATGGTAAAGGTGAATATACCGGGTTTTACCGCAACGGCTCGGTAAAAATGAAAGGCACTATTGAAAACAACGACCAGCGGACCGGAATCTGGAAACTGTACAAACAGGACGGCACCCTGGCTGGCTATTACAAAAGCATATACGAAAATAACCAGTCAGTATTTTCGCCGGTAGAAAGCGACTCTGCCGGCCTTTCCCTGGCCAGCCCGGTAAAAACCGGTAACCCGGATTACCTGTACCGGAAAAAAGAATCGATCCATTTCAGGCCCCGGGTAAACGAGTATCGTAGTGTACTGCTGAACATTAACCTGCTCGGGCTAGCCTTCGAGCGGCTGCCGCTTTCGCTAGAGTACTACATGCAGGAACGCCTGGGCTACGAGCTGGTAGCCGGCATTCACCGGTCGCCCTTCTTCACCACCTCCCGGTCTGTTGATCCGAATACCGTCTTCGACCGGGGGTATTTTGTGGCAGTAAGGCAGAAGCTGTATAACCCCGATACTAAAACCGGTATGTTTTACCTGGGCAACGAACTGGGCTTCACCAACCTGCAGCACCAGGTAAAAACCGATGCCGATGCGGCCCCCGCTTCGGAGGTGATTAACCTTACCCGCGAGTACCGGGCCGAGTACGTATTCCTGGTAGGTACGCGGTTAATGAAAGATGCCAGCTTAATGAGCAGCCGATTATCGAAGGAATCGGGAAGTTCCGGGTTTACCCTCGATTTTTATGCTGGTACCGGACTGGGATACCGATGGCTTAACCATCAGGTATCTCCCGGAACGCCGAAAGCTACTTTTCTCAACGAAATCCGTTCTAATAAAATAACCGTTCCATTCCGGCTGGGAGTAAGCCTGGGATATATTTTTTAACGCATGAAAAAAACCGTAATTGTGGGTGCCACGCCCAACCCCCACCGATACGCCTACAGGGCAGCGCAAATGCTAACCGGGTACAACCACCCGATTGAATTGCTGGGCATACGAAAAGGGCTCGTAATGGGCCATGAAATTAAGAATATCCGGAATAAGCCCGATATTACTGATGTTGATACCCTTACGCTGTATATTAACCCCTGGCGGCAGCAAGAGTGGTACGACTACCTGCTTGGTTTACAACCCGAGCGGATAATTTTTAATCCGGGCACGGAAAACACCACTTTTGCCCAAATGGCGAAAAAACGAAATATTGAACCTGTTTTTGCCTGCACACTGGTTATGCTCAGTACCGAAACATATTAAGTTATTAACGGTTAATTATACAGAACTCGTCGAATAACCATCCACTCATGCGGTGAATTGAACACTTTTTAGAAATACCCTACGAATTCTGTGCATGTTACCCATAAACATTGTACTTTGAACATATTTTGTAAATACCTAAGATGAGCAATCTACAAGACCAAAAACCGGAGGATATCCTATCCGGATCTAATAATAGTTCTGATTATTCTGCAAGTAACATACAAGTACTGGAAGGCCTTGAGGCAGTTAGAAAACGCCCTGCCATGTACATTGGTGATGTAGGAGTAAAAGGGCTACACCATATGGTTTACGAAGTGGTGGATAACTCTATCGATGAGGCACTTGCAGGCCATTGCGACACGATTAAGGTTGTGATGCATACCGACGATTCCATTTCGGTTTCGGATAATGGCCGCGGGATACCGGTAGACCACCACACCAAGGAAAACCGTTCGGCCCTGGAAGTGGTAATGACGGTTCTTCACGCCGGGGGAAAATTCGATAAAGATACCTACAAGGTATCCGGCGGATTACACGGTGTGGGAATATCGGTGGTAAATGCGCTGTCGTCTACCCTGAAAGCAACCGTTTACCGGAATAACAAGATTTACGAGCAAGAGTATGCTTTCGGTATCCCTAAAGCCGAGGTTACTTCTATGGGCGACACAGAGCTGAATGGGACTTTAATCCACTTCAGGCCCGACGGAAGTATATTTCCCGATACTACTTACCGCTACGAAACCATAGCTTCCCGCCTTAGAGAACTGGCCTTCCTGAACGCGGGGCTACGTATTCACCTTACTGATGAGCGCGATGTAGACAACGAAAATAACTTTCGTGAAGAAGAATTTTACTACGAAGGCGGCCTGCTGGAATTTGTGAAGTACCTCGATAACGGCCGGGAAGCCCTCATCGAAGAGCCAATTTTCATCGAAGGCGAAAAGGAAAACGTACCCGTGCAGGTAGCCATGACTTACAATACCACCTTTAATGAAAACGTGATATCGTACGTAAATAACATTAATACGATTGAAGGAGGAACCCACGTTACTGGCTTCCGCCGTGCCCTGACCCGTGTACTGAAAAATTATGCCGACCGCGAAAAGTTACTCGAACGTAACAAAGTATCTATTAAAGACATCGACGGCAACGACTTCCGGGAAGGCATTACCGCAGTTATTTCGGTAAAAGTAGCTGAGCCGCAGTTTGAAGGACAAACCAAAACCAAACTGGGTAACTCTGAAATTTCCGGGGCGGTGGAAAGTATTTTCGCCGAAGCCCTCGATACGTACCTGGAAGAACACCCCAAGCAGGCAAAAGCCATCGTTTCTAAAATTGCCCTGGCGGCACAGGCCCGGCAGGCAGCCCGCAAAGCCCGGGAAATGGTGCAACGAAAAAACGTACTTACCGGAACCGGCCTACCCGGTAAGCTGGCCGACTGCTCCGATAGCGATCCTGCCGTATGCGAAATTTTCCTGGTAGAAGGTGATTCGGCCGGGGGAAGTGCCAAACTGGGCCGCGATCGACGCTTTCAGGCTATTCTTCCCCTGAGGGGTAAGATCCTGAACGTAGAAAAAGCCCAGGAACACCGCATTTACGATAACGAGGAGATAAAAAATATCATTACTGCTTTGGGAATTTCCTTCGGTACCGAAGACGATGAAAAGGCGCTGAATACTGAAAAGCTACGCTACCATAAGGTTATCATTATGACCGATGCCGATGTGGATGGAAGCCATATTCGTACCCTGATCCTGACGTTCTTTTTCCGCTACATGCGCGAAATTATTGAGCAGGGAAACCTGTACATCGCCCTGCCCCCCCTGTACCAGATTAAGCGGGGAAAGGACTCGCGTTATTGCTGGACCGAAGAGGAAAGAAAGCAAATTGTACTGGAACTTTCGCCCGACGGCCGGGAAGAATCGGTATCTATTCAGCGCTACAAAGGGCTGGGAGAAATGAACGCCGACCAGTTATGGGAAACTACCATGGATCCGGAAACCCGGAGTCTGAAGCAGGTAACCATTGAATCGGCTGCGGAAACTGACCATCTTTTCTCCATGCTGATGGGCGACGAGGTAGCTCCCCGGCGGGCATTCATTGAAAAAAATGCCAAGTACGCCAACCTGGATATCTGATTCCTCTCTTGTGGTTCGTTTGTTTTTTATTCTTAAAAATGTTCAGTAAAACTAATTACTGCATATTTGAGTAATATAACAGTACCCTAAATCAAACGAAACACAAGATTTATGCCCATAGAAGCCAAAATTGACGCATCGATAGGCAAAAGTAAATACATTAGTCGCGACCTGAGCTGGATCCAGTTCAACTATCGTGTGCTCGACCAGGCCATCAGCCCCGACCGCACCATTTTTGAACGGCTCAAATTTCTGGCAATTACTGCTTCAAACCTCGATGAATTTTTTATGGTTCGGGTGGGCAGTTTATATAATTACCTCGACTACGGCCGCGAACGCATCGATTACTCCGGCCTGCGGGAAAAACCCTTCAAAAAACGCCTGCTGCAAGAAAGTAAGCTATTCTGCCAGAGTCTGCACCATTGCTTCACCCAAACCCTGGCCCCGCAGTTCAGGCGTAACGGATTCCGCATTGTTCAGGACATCGATTCACTCAACGCCCGGGAAAGGGAAAAGCTTCACGATTTTTTTGAAAGCAGCGTGTATCCCATACTTACCCCCATGGTGTACGATAGTTACCACGCCTTCCCTACCCTAATGAATTCGCTCATGATTTTTGGAGTGGTAACCACCGTACAAAACGAAAGCGATGAGGAGCAGGACCGGCAGAACCGTTCGGTGAAGAAAAAACTGTCGTTCGTACAAATTCCTCAGAACCTGCCGAGGTTTTATGAAATTGATCGGAACGATGAAATCCTTTTTGTTCCAATCCAGTCGATCATTCGCCGTTACCTGCAAAACCTGTTCCGGAATGTTAATATTTTGTCGGTTAGCATGTTCCGCATTACCCGGAATGGCGACTTCACCCTGGAAGAAAGCGACGACATTGATGCCAATTTCCTGGAAGAGCTAAAGCAGAAAATTAAAACCCGTAAAACCGGCCGGGTGGTACGACTGGAGGTTAAAGAGGGCTACGATGAGTGGATGATGCAACTGCTTACCGAACACTGGAACATTACTATGGAGAATGTTTTCGAGGTGAGCAAAAATGCCCTGATGGATTACACCGCTCTGTGGCAAATTGTTAACCACACCGATTTTAAAGGCCGCATTCCCGATACCATGCCCAGCGAACCCCCGCTGGCTTACCCGAATGAATCAGATAATATTTTTGAGGTGCTAAAGCAACGCGATGTGCTGCTCCACCACCCCTACAATGACTTTGAGCCGATACTGGAATTAATTGAAGAAGCTGCTGAAGATCCTTCGGTGCTTTCCATTAAACTAACCATATACCGGCTGGCCAAGGACTCACGCATTACCAATGCCCTGCTGAAAGCCGCAGAAAACGGAAAGCATGTGTCGGTTCTTTTCGAACTAAAAGCCCGCTTCGACGAAGAAAATAATATTAAGGAATCGCAGCGGCTGCAAAAAGCTGGATGCTTCGTTATTTATGGAATCAGTAACCTGAAAACCCACACCAAGCTACTGTTAATTGTACGGAAAGAGCGGAAAGGCGTAACCCGTTACGTGCACATGTCGAGCGGAAACTACAACGAAAAAACTGCCAAGCTGTATACCGACCTGGGTTTATTATCTACCCGCGATGAGTACGCCAACGACGTATCGGAATTCTTTAACGTAATTACGGGGCACTCTGAACCGAACCAGTACAAAAACCTGATTACGGCTCCAAAAGGCATGAGGAAACAGCTGATCCAGTTAATCCGTACCGAAGCCCGGAATGCCAAGCAGGGACTGCCTAGCGGCATCGTAATTAAAATCAATTCGCTGGAAGATCGGGAAACTATCGAAGAATTGTACCGCGCGTCGCAGTCTGGCGTACAAATTAAACTCATTGTTCGTGGCATTTGCTGTTTACGGCCCGGCCGGCAGGGGCTTAGCGAAAACATTACGGTGCAATCTATAGTGGGCGATTTCCTGGAACACTCCCGTATTTTCTACTTCCACAACAATAATGACCCGGTTATTTACGTAGGCAGTGCCGATGTAATGGTGCGGAGTTTCGACCGCCGCCTGGAATCGCTGTTCCGCATTATCGATAAAATAGTGAAGTTACAGGTAATAAATATCCTGGAATACTCGTTGCGCGACAATGTAAATTCCTATACCCTGCAGGAAGATGGTTCATACCGGCCCGACCAGGTAGAACCCGGGGAAACAGAATTCGATGTACACAAAGAGTTTTTCAAAGTATCGCTGGAGAAAGTGAAGCAGTCGACCATGAAACCCTTCCTTTCGTCGAGCGCCTCGGATGTTAACCCCTCGGTAGATTCCGGCTTACAGCAACAGCTCAATTTCATTTACGATGAATTTCTTGAGTTCATCAGGCCCATAGTAAACAAGATCAGTAACCCGGAAAAGCTGAGCCTGCCGTTAATGATCAGCGCTAACAGCAAGTATACCCAGGCCAACCCGAAGTGCCTTATTGTGGGCCAGCAATCGGCCAACTATTCTGAAAGGCTGGATAAAATAGCCGAGTACGACAGCCAGACGCTGATCGACTATTACTCACTATCGCTGCACGATATGATGCACGGACAAGTGTTCGACCAGTTTGCCCGGCAATTGTTCGAGATAACCAACCAGACCAACGATTTTGGTGGGTATTTGTGGACCAATTTATTGAAAATCAGTCCGATGGTCGACACGCAGCGGGTTACTAACCTACCCGACAGGTTACTGGAAAAATGCCACGAACTGCTGAAAAAAGAAATTTCTATTCTCAACCCCGATATTATCGTTTTTGCACCCGGAAACCGCTTCGACGATTACATCGACCAGATTTACGATGGGGTTATTTACCACGAAATTATTCCCCGGTTCCTGTATAAGATGGAACATCCTGATATTACCGCCCAGTGCTTTAAAACCTATCATCCTTCTTACCTAAACGCCCAGCGTAAAATGGATATGGTGGTTGAACAGATTGCAGAAAAAAGTGAAGTTAGCGTAAACTGATTTGGAAAGGATGGTGTAGATTTGTTATTTAGAACCAGTAAAAACAATAAACTGGTTTGTTATCCCGGGCATGTTATGAACAAAACCACCATCCGTACACCCAACCCAATTCGAAAGTTGGAAATAACTCCCTTTTTACGGTCTGTATTGCTCGGGATTCTGCTGTTTAATTGTGCCGGCATCCTGGCTGAACTGCTGTTGCTGGAACACGTGGAAGGGTTCTGGCAATTACTACCAGTGGTGCTACTTACCGGGAGTTCAATTAGTATTGTATGGTTTTACTTTGGTAAGAATACCCTGAGTTTAACGATTTTAAGAATATCTATGCTCCTGTTCCTGGTCTGTGGTGCAATTGGAGCTGGCATGCATTTCACGGCGAACATGGAGTTTGAACTGGAATTATATCCCGGCAAACAGGGACTGGAGTTATACTGGGAATCACTAAAAGGTGCGCTCCCGGTGTTAGCACCCGGCACCCTGGTAGGGCTGGGGTTACTCGGATTAGTAAGTACATCTTCAATTAACCAATAACCTGAATTAATAATGATTAAACCTGTATTCATGTCCAGCCTGCTAGCCGGACTATTCTTTTTGGTATCCTGCGGGGGCAGCTCCCAGGAATCCGGATCGGAATCAGTTAAACAAGATACTGAATTACCCACTGAAGGCACCAATACGCTGGGGGTAGAAGTATTGAACCCGAACCGGGCTACCCCGGAAGAACTGGCAGCCCTGCCCGGCATTAATGAGGAACTGGCCCAACAGATTTTCGATAACCGTCCGTACCTCAGTATGACTACCTTCGACAGCCAGTACGGGGCATCATTTGGCGAGGAAAAAGAACGGTTATACGGTAGCCTGTTCATTCCGCTGAACCTGAACACAGCACCGGAAAGTGAAATTAAAATGATACCGGGCATAGGTGAAAAGATGGCCCACGAATTTGAGGAGTACCGTCCGTACGTTAAAATGGCTCAGTTCAGGAAAGAAATTGGCAAGTACGTAGACGATAACGAAGTAGAGCGGTTATCGAGGTACGTATTTGTTCCGGTTAACCTCAACGACGCAACAGAAGAGGATATCCTGGCCATTCCGGGTGTAGGCCAGAAGATGGCCCATGAGTTTGAAGAATACCGGCCATATACCAACATGGAACAGTTCCGCAAGGAAATCGGTAAGTACGTGGATGAGGCTGAGGTAAGCCGCCTGGAACGCTACGTTACACTTTAGTAGATACGGGCTCGCTCGTCTTCTTGATTGGCATCTAGTCTATTCATCTAGTGCATTCGTAATATTATTACCAGGTGTGCTGGAAGGCACTGGAGACGAGCTGCGCTCGTCTCTACAATACTAGAATACTATTACTCCTACTCCCACTCGTGAAGAGGCTGGCCCACCTTTCCGGCTCCCAGGGCGATGATACCTCTAAACCGGGAATAACTTTCCTGTGTGAGTTAACCGGATGCATAGTCTTTCTGCGTAACAGATATACTATGTAAGGGGGGCTTATCACGCACGAGCAAGCGGTTTTTTTGTTACTTACTGCTGCCGTTTACCCATCCTTCAACCTCTTCCATGGTAGGGTTCTTCACCTCTTTCAGTTTCATCTTTTTGCGCATACCACATACGTCGTTAAAAAGTTTCTTTGGGCTGGATTCCTGCACCTGCTCAAGCGTTAGTAAGCCCAGCTTCTGAATAATGGGCACCAGTTCCTCCCGGATACCGATCGAGGCATAATCTTCCACCGTGGCTATTTCGGGCTTTTTCTCCGGTCGCATCTGCGGAAAGAACAATACATCCTGAATAGAGGAGCTGTTCGTCATAATCATGGTTAGGCGGTCGATGCCGATACCCAGCCCGGCTGTAGGCGGCATACCAAATTCCAGGGCGCGAAGGAAATCTTCATCCAGTACCATTGCTTCATCATCGCCGCGTTTACCTAGTTGTAACTGTTCTTCAAACCTTTTGCGCTGATCGAGCGGGTCGTTCAGTTCGGAAAAGGCATTACAAATTTCCTTGCCGTTGGCAATGGCTTCAAAGCGTTCCACCAGCCCTTCTTTGGAGCGGTGTTTTTTTGCCAGGGGCGACATTTCCAGCGGGTAGTCGGTAATGAAGGTAGGTTGAATAAGCTTGGGCTCACAAGTTTCCCCGAAAATTTCGTCGATAATTTTTCCCTTGGCCATGCTATCTTCCAGCGGAACCTCCAGTTTACGGGCCGTTTGCCGCAGTTCCTCTTCACTCATTTCACTGATATCAATCCCCGTGAAATGCTCAATAGCACCGTACATGGTAAAGCGTTTCCAGGGCCGCTTAAAGTCGATAGTATGCTCTCCTACCTGCACTGCGGTAGTGCCGTGCAGGTCGAGGGCAATTTTTTCTACCATCTCCTCTACCAGGTTCATCATCCATTCGTAGTCCTTGTATGCTACGTACAGCTCCATCTGGGTAAATTCCGGATTATGGAAGCGCGACATACCTTCGTTCCGGAAATCTTTGGCAAATTCAAAAACCCCATCGTAACCGCCAACAATGAGCCTTTTCAGGTACAGCTCATTGGCAATTCGCAGGTACAGGGTCATATCGAGCGAATTGTGGTGGGTTTTAAAAGGGCGGGCAGCAGCTCCCCCGTAAAGAGGCTGCAGGATGGGCGTTTCCACTTCCAGGTAGCCTTTATTACTCAGGAAGTTTCGCATGGAGGCCATCAGTTGCGACCGCTGAACAAAAGTGTGGCGCGACTGCTCGTTCACGATTAAGTCGAGGTATCGCTGGCGATAACGCTGTTCCGGGTCGGAAAAAGCGTCGTAGGTTTTGGTTTCGCCGGTTTCCTTATCGGTAACCTCTTTTACTACCGGAAGCGGGCGCAGCGACTTGCTGAGGATGAACAATTCATTAACGTGCACCGTAAGTTCACCGGTTTTGGTAACGAACACGTAGCCTTTTACCCCAACAATATCGCCAATATCGAGTAGCTTTTTGAACACCGTGTTGTAAAGCGTTTTATCGTTGTCCGGGCAGATATCATCGCGGCGGACGTAAATCTGGATGCGACCACTGGAATCCTGGATTTCGGCAAAAGAAGCTGAGCCCATGATCCGGCGGCTCATGATACGTCCTGCCAGCGTGACGTTACTGAATGCCTCCTGGTTTTCTTTGAACTTTTCTTTTATTTCGGCTGTGCTGGTGTTAACCGGAAAGGTGTTGGCCGGATAGGGATTAAAACCCAGTTTAATTAGTTCTTCTCTTTCCTCTCTTCTGCGTAATTCCTGTTCACTTAAAAGCATATCTTCTTCTTTGAAATAGATTGCAAAAATAACAGCTTAAACTTTTTAGATGCTAATCTTACACGATATTGTTTAAATAGGTTCAAGTTCAATACCTTGCACAAAAAATACCATACATAACCCAGTTTTGCCTGTTGCGTTTCTTCAACTGGTAAAACTGACCCATTACCCGTCTTAACACTACCGGGAAATGCCCACATGATGAATGGGATGTGTAAAAAAATCGTTAGAATTGCATTTTTCACGGCATAAGAACCCGATGGAACCTAACGTTACTGGAAAGTATAATTGAATAAAACCATGAAAAAACCCAAGCACTGGTTTAAAAATACTATAGTAAACAACACCCTAATTGCCCTGCTGGTACTGATGGCGGGATGTGCCGGAACCCGGTCTGCCTCGGTTCAGGATACCGACAGTAAGGATAAACTGGAAAACAAGGTACTTTTCTCAGTAGCCGGTGAGCCCGTTAATGTGAATGAATTCCTGTACGTATACCAGAAAAACAACAATAATGCCGAAACCCTGGGCAGTGAGGCACTGGCAGAAGACGTGAAGGAGTACCTCGATCTGTACGTTAACTTCAAGCTGAAAGTACAGGCAGCCAAAGAAGAAGGCATTCAGAACAACGAAGCATTTAAAAAAGAATTCCAGGGTTACCGTAAGCAACTGGCCAAGCCTTACCTGCTGGAAAACAAAATTAAACAGCAGTTAATTGAAGAAACCTATGCCCGCATGCAGCAGGAGATTAACGGGGCCCACATACTCATCGAGGTACCTGAAGACGCTGCCCCTGCCGATACAATGGAGGCCTACCAGAAATTAGATAGTATTCGTCAGCTGGCCCTGTCGGGAGAGCCGTTCGAGCAACTGGCTCGCGAATATTCCGAGGGGCCGTCATCCAAGAACGGGGGCAACCTCGGGTATTTTACTACCATGCAAATGGTAGGTCCTTTTGAAGAAGCCGCTTTTTCAACTCCCGTCGATTCGGTTACCCGGCCGTTCCGTACCCGCTTCGGGTACCATATTTTGAAGGTTTATGATAAGCGGCCTGCGCGGGGTGAAATTAAGGTTTCGCACATTATGATCCGTAAAAACCGGGGTAATGAAGAAGCCCTGGCCCTGGCCAAAGACCTGTACAGCCAGCTTCAGAACGGGGCTGAGTGGGATTCGTTAGCCAGCCAGTTCTCGGAAGATCCGGGTACCAAAGACAAAGGGGGCACCCTGCCCTACCTGGCCAGTAACAACCTGCCCGGCAGCTTTGGCGATAAGGCTTATTCACTTGAAAACCCGGGCGACATATCCATGCCGGCCGAAAGCCCGGTAGGCTGGCACCTGCTGAAGTTGGAAGGTAAAAAAGGCGTAGCTCCGCTGGAAGAAGTAAAAAGTAAAATTGAGCGGTACGTAAGCCAGGGAGAGCGGTTTAGTAGGGTGGAGCAACAGGTAATCAGTAACCTGAAGCAGGAATTAGGTTACGACCCAAACGGAGATACTTACGAAAATATAATGAATAGCCGGGTAGCCGACAGTGCTGCAGTGCTGTTCAGCCTGGGCAATCGTTCTTACTCGGTAAAAGACTTTACCAAATTTGCAGGAAAGGCAAAACTAACTGAAGACCAGTACAATGAATTTGTCACTGCCAGCGTTTATGAAATTCAGGAGGAAAATCTGGCAAACTCTAATGAGGATTACCGACTGCTGCTGCGAGAATACGAAGAAGGCATGTTATTATTTGAAATCATGGAAGATCAGGTGTGGTCGAAGGCTGTGAAAGACAGTACCGGTTTGCAGGCCTATTTTGAGGCCAACAGAGAAAGTTACGGCACCGGGGGGTCGGCTAGTATGACTATATTTAAAGCTCCTGATGCGGGAATATTGAATGAGCTGAATACTGTCCTGGAAGAATATAAAATGCCCCTTTCCGAAGAAAATATTGTTTCGCTAGAAGACCAGTTTAATTCACCGGAAGGAGAACAGCTTGAAATTATCCAGGATTCCTACACCCGGCAATCGCTGGGCCAGTTGCTTCCCGATTTGAACGGAATAGCGTTTGAACCGGGCATGCAGCAGGTAAATAATGAAACCGCCAGCTACACAATATTTGTGCATGAGTTGCTGGAAAATAAAGGGAACCAATTGGAAGATATAAGAGGTCTGGTAGTATCTGACTACCAGAAAGAACTAGAGAAAGAATGGATAGCCCAACTTAAAACCAAGTACTCCGTCACCATCAATGAAAGTATTCTTGAACAGGTTATTGAACAGATTAACTAGTGCAGCACTGCTGCTGCTCATTTTTAGTTCCTGCGAAAATGTATCTGACTTTTTAATTGTTAAGCAGAAGGCCGAAACCGCTGAAGGGGAAAAACTGGAGCCGCTAGCCCGGGTAGGTGAGCAATACCTTTACGACAGAGACGTGGAAGGTATTGTAGCCGAGGACGTTTCGCAGGCTGACAGTGCCGATATTATTGATCGCTACATTGAAAGCTGGATAAAAAAACAGCTGATCATCGACGAAGCTACTGAGCAAATCCAGCTGAATGAAGCCGAACTGGAACGCAAGGTGCTGGATTACCGGTACGCCCTAATTGCTTACGAGTTCAGGAAATACTACGTTAATCAGCAACTAGAGAAAAAGGTTACCGAAGAAGAAATCAAGGCCTACTACGAAGAACACCAGGACGATTTCGAACTAAAGCAGAATATTATTAAGGGGTATTTTGCGAAAATCCCGAAAGAAGCTCCCCGTTCTGATGTAATCCGCCGGTTATTCAGTGGCTTGCTGAATGACCGGAATAAAGATGAAATAAAATCGTATTGTGTTAGCTTTGCCACGCAGTATTCACTGGATGATTCCGTATGGCTTAATTTCGATGAAGTTATTCAGAATACGCCGCTGATAAACAATGCCAACCGGGTCGGGCTGCTGCAAAATAATAAGTTCGTACAGAGTTCCGATGAAACCCATATGTACCTGCTCCGCCTGCTGGATTACAAAATTGTAGACCAGATTTCGCCGCTGGAATTTGTACGGGACGATATCATCAATATAATAGTGAATAAGCGTAAAATAGAGCTGACCGAAAAACTTGAAGAACAGATATATGAAAAAGCTGAGCGAGATAATGCATTTGAGATATATCAGGTTAGCGATCCTTAGCCTAATTCTGCTTCCCGGCCTGGCCTGGGCACAAGGCTCGAACGGCAAACTGGTTGATGGAATTATTGCTAAAGTAGACGATTACATCGTGCTGCGGTCAGACCTGGAAAATGCTTATTCCGAAGCCGTAGCTTCCGGGCAGTACGATGGATTGTCGAAATGCAATATCCTCGAAAACCTGGTGGTTAATAAAGTACTACTGGCCAAAGCCAGGATAGACTCGGTAATTGTTGAACAACCCCAGGTTGAAGCTGACCTGAACCGGCGTTTCCAGTATTTCATTAACCAGATTGGATCGAAAGAAAAAATTGAGGAATACTACGGAAAAACCATTGAGCAATTCAAAGACGAATTGCGCGACAATATCCGTGAGCAGCTTACCATTCGTAAAATGCAGCAGGAAATTAACGGGAATACTACCATCACCCCTGATGAGGTAAAGAACTACTTCAAACGGATTCCGCAGGACAGCCTACCGTTTTTCTCTGCCGAGGTTACGGTAGGACAGATCGTTAAAAAGCCCGATGTAAACAGCAATTCTAAAGCTGAAACCCGCTCCAAGATTGCAAGGCTACGCGAACGAATTTTAGAGGGCGAAGATTTTAGCGAACTGGCCATGGAATATTCAGAAGACCCCGGATCTGCTTCAAAGGGCGGACAATACGACTTTGTTGAGCGGGGGTCTTTCGTGCCGGAATACGAAGCAGCCGTATTCAGCATGGAACCGGGCGAAATATCCAAACCCGTTGAATCCGAATTTGGCTTCCACATCATCCAGTTGCAGGAGCGCAGAGGTAATTTTTACAAGAGCCGCCATATTTTGCTGAAGCCGTCTTCTACTAAAAGCGACGTGGAACAGGCTTCTGATTTCCTGGATAGCCTGCGAACGGAAATACTAGACAGTGCCATTACTTTCGCCAAAGCTGCCAAAGAGTACTCTGAAGATAAGCAAACTTCTTCCAGCGGCGGGTTCTTCCTGGGTCCTGACGGGGCCAACCGGATTCCAACCGAGGAACTGGACCCGGTTATTTTCTTCACCATCGATACCATGCAGATCGGTTCAATTACCGAGCCCATCGAGTATCGTATGGATGATGGTTCACCTGCCGTACGAATTTTGTATTATAAAGACCGAAGCCAACCTCATCAGGCGAACATGAAAGATGACTACCAGCGAATTTATAACGCTGCGTTACAAGAAAAACAAAACAATGCCCTGAATGAGTGGTTTTCAAAAGCACAGCAGCAAGTATTTCTAGAGATTTATCCAAAGTATAATTATTGCCGGATACTTGCTCAAAGTCCCTGACGTAACCTACTGAATAACTGATGAATCAGAATGAAACTCAAAGTTCCGACGTTGAACTGGCCGACGAACTAGCGAAAGATTACAAACGCATAACAGATGAAATCGGCAAAGTTGTGGTTGGACAGCACGATGTAATCGAACTTTTATTGATTTCAATATTTTGCAAAGGACACAGTTTGCTGGTTGGTGTACCCGGCCTGGCTAAAACATTGCTGATCCAGACTATCGCCTCTACCATTAACCTGGGCTTTAACCGGATCCAGTTTACGCCCGACCTGATGCCTTCCGACATTTTGGGAGCAGAAACGCTCGATAAAGAACGAAACTTCCGGTTTATTAAAGGACCAATCTTTGCTAATATTATACTGGCCGATGAAATTAACCGTACGCCTCCTAAAACACAGGCTGCTTTGCTGGAAGCCATGCAAGAGTATTCGGTAACTGTTTCCGGCGAAACTTACCCGCTCGAAAAGCCTTTCTTTGTACTGGCTACGCAGAACCCAATTGAACAAGAAGGCACTTATCCTCTGCCAGAAGCTCAGCTCGACCGTTTTATGTTCGACATCCAGTTGTCGTATCCAGATTATCAGTCGGAAGTTGATATCGTAAAAAATACAACTACCTCGGGTTCAAACGAAGTGCACCAGATAATTGGCGGGGAGCAGATTATTGCTTACCAGAACCTTATTCGCCGGGTTCCTATTGCCGATAACGTAGTGGAATATGCCGTTGGCCTGGTTCATAGAACCCGTCCGGGTGGGCAGGGAAGCAGCGAGACGGCCAATTCATTCCTGGAATGGGGGGCTGGGCCACGCGCATCGCAATACCTGGTACTGGCGGCCAAGTGCCACGCATTACTGAACGGAAAATACTCTCCTGATATTGAAGATGTAAAGGCCATTTCACAACCGGTGCTACGCCACCGCATTGTTCGTAATTTCAAGGCAGAAGCTGAAGGTATGACCGTTAGTCAGATCGTTGAAACGTTGCAGTAATTTTTTGTGTAAACACCATACTGCAACAGCTCGATTACATGGGTCGTCATTTGTAATGACGACCACAGAGCATTGAATGCGCGAATTGCGTTTAGTTTTGAACGGTAAGAAAATTCCCGTCCAGTACGGCCGGGTACCGGCGCAGAGGTAATGTAGCATCACCGCTAATTGGCTCTCCAAAAAAATTATAGTTCACCCCATTGCAGCGTTCGATCATAAACAAATTTGAATCGTCAACGTCAACCACGGCACAGCGTTCCTGGTATCGGTACGGGCAATGCCGCTCAAATACCCTGTATTCCCTTTCCGCTGCCCGGTAAATAATTATGCCTCGTGAACCATAGTCCGTCAGCGATACGGTACCCCCGATAATATTTAAATTCAGGAACTCCTGGTTGTTCAGGTTGAACGTTTCGTCGATCAGAACCGGGGGTAAGGGATCCTGGAGTACCTGGTTATTATCGTTGGAACAGGACATGAAAAATAAAAGGATGGCGGTTAATACACCGTAAGTAACTTTCATTCTTTTCGGGTAATGTGTAACTCATTAAAATCTACATCCAGCAAGTTAGGCTGATCGATGGAAAATCCGGTAATTTTACCTGAGGCATTAAAAGAAAAAGTGATAAAACCATCTGGTACCCGGTGATCATTCCAATCGATTTTAAAGGTATCGTAATGCCAGTGGCTCAGCTTTCCGGTAAACAAAGGGGTATGAGAAAATGCAATTCCCAGGTTATTGTTATTCTGTTTAATGTAGATGTCACCGTACATCTTATCGGTGTAAGTTCCCACGTAGGCATTATTTTCGAGAGAAAGACTGGTATTAGCTATCCGGGCAGGATTACGGGCTGTTAGTTCCTTTTTAAATTCAGTTTCAGCATCTACGAAACCAGCCTCTAGCTGGTCTACATAATCGGCGTAATCTTTATCCTGCAGTACCTGTCCTAGCATGGCATGCGTTACAGCATAAGTAAGTGCTCGCTCGCTGGTATTAGCCATGCAGATGACGCCGGTTTTGGTTTTCCTTTCCATGATCATATTCGCCCGCATACCGTCTATTCCCCCGGAGTGATTAACCACCACGTATTTGTTTTTCGGGGTTATCCATAAGCCCAGTCCGTAGGAAGTAAATTCGTTGTGAATGGGTTCAGGGAATGTAGCATAGTGTACCTGGGGGGTAAGCAACTCTTCAAAAACCTCTTTTTTCAGCAATTGCTCGCCGTTAACCGACCCTTCGTTCAGGTAGAACAACATGTAATTGGCCATATCGCCAGGAGTGGAGTACATAGAGCCAGCCGGCCCGATGTTATCCAGTTTTTCCTGCTCAATAGTAATCCAATTGAAATCATTATCCCTGATATGGGGTAAGGCAATGTTATTGCTGGCCTGTCGTTCCGACTGCAGGATGACCGTATTTTCCATTTCCAGCGGCGAAAAAATACGCTCCTTCACAAAACTTTCCCAGGAATTGCCGGAAATGCTTTCCAGTACCTCGGCCGCTACCAGGAACAGTGTGTTTTGGTAGGCTGCCGTAGTGCGAAAAGGGCTTACCGGTTCCAGGTATTTTAATCGCTTAATAATTTCCTCGCGGTTCAGGTCGGTATGGTACCATAAAGTTCCCCCACTTACCGGCTTCAGACCGCTGCGGTGAGTTAGTAAATCCCTCACCGTAAAATGCTGTGTAACGTAAGGGTTATACAATTCGAAGTAAGGCAGGTAATCGATCACCCGATCGTCCCAGTGCAGTTTACCGTCGCTCACCAGCATAGCCAGGGAAAGTGCGGTAAATGATTTGGTAATTGATCCGATGGCAAACAAGGTGTTTTCGTCAACAAAATCATCTTTCCCTACCTGTTTGGTACCAAAACCTTGAATGAGCTTTATCTTCCCATCCTCAACAATGGCCACGGAAGCACCGGGCGTTTGAAAATAATCTGCCAGATCGCTGATGTAAACGGATGCTGTGTTGTTATCCTGACCTTGTGCCATGCTGGTGCCTGATAAAATGAAAAATGCGAGTAAAAGTAACCTGCGGTTCATGAGATTAGGCTATTTATTTAATGCAGGGCGCTTCAGTAGTTTGCCCGGCAACGCATCAGTAAACCCACTGTTTTTAACCAAAAACTGCCCGTTAACGATTACATCGGTAACCCCTTCCGAGTACTGGTTCGGGTTACTGGCCACCGCTTTATCGGTGATGGTAGATAAGTCTAGAATGGCAATATCAGCAATATAGCCCACTTTCAGCAGACCGCGGTTAGTGAGGCGTAAAAATTCAGCGGGCAATCCGGTAGACGTATGAATGGCTTCTTCTACGCTGAGCACTTCCTGCTCCATGGCGTAGTGTTTTATTTTCCGGGGAAAGGTTCCGAAGTTGCGGGGGTGTACGGGGCGGTTTTCGGCTGCATCCGTAATGCCGGCATCCGAAGCTGTAATAGTGAAGGGCATAGAAGCGAACACCGCCACATCGTCTTCGTTTAAAGAAAAGCCACGCATGCGGGCCCCTCCCCGCTTGTAAGGGTTGCCGTTCATTTGCAGGTGCAGGGCCAGCTCATAGCCAGTCATATTCATTTTATCGGTAAGCAGGGCCAGGGTTTGCCCGATGTAAGCACTATCGGGGTAATCGAGTACAAGCAGGTTTTCCAGTCCGCCCCGGCGTTCAATTTCTCGCTTAACATCCATGCGCAGTTTTTCCTCGTTGCCCGGCACTTCCAGGGTAGCTTGCAGTAATTCCTTATAGTTGGTACGGCCGGAGGCTGAGTATCCCCGAATTGGGTTAGTAGTTTCCCGTTCGTAAGCCCAGCTCGGAAAAAGAACAGTATTGCCGTCGCTACCGGTTGTATTATACGGATACTGGTCGACGTACAGGTTATTCAGTCCGTCGTTACGGGCGTCGGTGAATAGGGTCTTCATCTCCTTGCTTTTCCCCCAGTAATCGGCCCCTTTAACTTTGATATGAGTAGCAGAGACATTCACCTCCGGACAGGCCCTGGCGACCTGGATAACTTCTTCCACGTTTTGCAGCATGGTGGTTTTTTGGGCTACATATTGCTGACTGGGATCGAACCACATGGGATCGGAACCCGAGCTGCGCTCGTGTACGATGTATACCCCCCGGTAAGGTTCCAGGTTTTTTACCAGCCCGATAACCTCGTTTGTATTCGACCAGCGACCGGGAAAATACTCCAGCCCAGCCGATAAACCGAAGGCTCCCGCTTCCATGCCGCGATTAATCATTAGTTTCATGGTATCCAGTTCGGCCGCAGTAGCGTATCGTTTTACCCCTTCGCCTTTCAAAGTTTCGTAGCGGATAGTATTATGACCAACCATTAAGCCTACATTCGGGCCAATTCCTTTTTCCTGAAGCAGTGCTGCCTGTTCAGCAATCCCAATTACTTCAGCTTCCTGATTATTGAAAGTGCGGTAGGGCTGTCGGCCATCCTGGTTGGTAATTAAGGTAGTGATTCCCTGGCTGGTGAGATTACGGGCCTGCCGGTAGGCAATAGATTCGTTTTCTATTTCGTTCAGACCGTCGTAAGCGTGGGAATGAATATCAATAAACCCGGGCGCTACCGTTTTACCGGTAGCATCAAGTATCGTTTTGGCTTCCGCCCCGGACAAATCGCTGGAGATTGCGGTTATCGTATTGCCGGTAATACCGATGTCGGCCTTGCGGGCAGCTGCCCCGCTGCCGTCGATTATTTCTCCGTTTAGGATCACAAGATCGAACTGTTGGGGAGAAGAGCAGGAAAAACCAAGTATCAGTGCTGTAAGCAGCACGATGAAGGTAGAAAGCATACTTTTCATATTAAGGAATTTACTTTTCCTGATAATAACAAGTCGACAGTAAATTTTAAACTGCGTTCTACCAATTAATTAAATGAATGGATGAGCGGGAAGAGGTTAGGAAACCACTTCCCCGTTGATGTCATCAATTACTTCGTCCATACTTCTTAATTCATTTTCAGGGAAGAAGCTGTTAATGCGGTTAACTACCTGTTGAATTAGTCCATCGGGGCAGGATGCGCCCCCCGTAATAAGGATCCGCAGGGGTTTTTTATTTGGTAAAAACGAGCGTTTACTCATTGCCAGTTGAGGCATATCCTTTTTACGGTAGTCGTAGTGAATGATTTCCGAGGCACTGATGATATTCTGTTCCGACTGGATGTAAAATGCCTTTTTACCCAGGCGCTCTTCGCAAAGCTTATACAGCTGGCTAGTATTGGAGCTGTTTTTACCACCGACAACAATGGCCAGATCGGCCTCGCCATAAGCCAGCATATTCTTGGCAGCTTCCTGGTTGGCATTGGTGGCGTAGCACAGGGTATCGGCCGTTTTGCCGAAATGCTCGTTAATGTTTTCTTCACCAAACTTATCTATCACCACTTGTTTCAAATAATCGCTGATTAACAATGTTTCAGCGGCCAGCAGCGTGGTTTGGTTTACAACTGCTACCTTTTCCAGGTGTTGGTGCACGTCGAACCCTTTGGTGAAACGCAGGTTGCCCTGCTGGTCTTCATTGAACCAGGTGTAGAATTTTTCTTTGGTTTCCAGATCGTCGGACTGAATGCACTCGGCCAGCTTTCGGGCTTCTTCCAGGTTTCGAACGATAACCGTAGGTGCATAGTCGCTACTGTAAGAAAAGCTGGCCTTGGTTTCCTCGTGTTCACTTTTACCGTGCAGCACGATGGTATACCCTTTTTTTCCCAGCATCCTGGCCCGGAGCCATACGTTTTCCACCAGCCGGCAGGTGGCGTCGTATTGCGTAATATCGACCCCGCGCTGAATGAGTTTGTTTTTATCATCGTTGGTGGCTCCGAAAGCAGGGATAACGACAACATCTTCCGGGGTCAGTTCATCCCAGAGCAGGCGGCCCGATTCCCCGATTACGGGGTCCCCTTTATCGTTTTGCAGGAAGCGCAGCCCTTTTCGTTTCAGATCCTCGTTTACAAAAGGATTGTGAATAAGCTCACTGAGCATATAAATTCGTTTTCCGGGGTTTTCTGCCAGTGCTGAATAGGCAACATCAATGGCATTGGCAACTCCCAGGCAGAACCCAAAGTGGTTTGCTACCACGTATTGAACAGGGCCAAAATCAATTACGGCAGGCTCCCCGGCTTTTCCTTCCCGCTCCCTTTTCTGGGCTTTAATGGCCGAAAACAGCTTGCTCTGGTACAGGGAAGTATGCCTTCCCAGGTCGTATTCGTATATATTTTTGTGCTTGAACCGCTGCGAAATGTTTTTGCTGCCCACGTAAACGGCACGGTACAGGTAGTTATCGAGTTTTTCCTGAACAATTATTCTGAACCACTCGGTAAACCGTTCGGGATGCGCTTCCATTTCTTTTTTCAGCTCGGGAATAGCTACGAAGCGATAATCCGAAACTTCTTCTGGGTTAAGTACCGGTTCCCCGTCGTATTTTCCGAAAACGACGTGATCCAGTTCGTGCTCGGTGAGGGCGTTGTTAAGGGGGGTATTATAGATAAATTTAAAACCGTATTCCATGGGGCAATCGAACCCCATTTCTTCACTTAGCCGGCGGTGAGCAGCATCGAGTATAGGCTCATCGGGCCTGGGATGGCTACAGCAGGTGTTGGTCCATAACCCACCGGAATGATATTTTTCGTCGGCTCGTTTATGAATTAGTAATTCCTGCCGGCTGTTAAAAACTAAAATAGAAAAGGCACGGTGGAGCAAGCCTTTGCGGTGAGCTTCCAGTTTTTCCATGGTACCTGTTGAATTATCGTCTTCATCAACCAGAATCACGTAGTCTTTACTCATATGCTGCGGGTTATACGGCAGAGAAAAATAATGCTTTTAACTAATTACCTGCCAGTAAAGTAAAAGTGTAGTAGTTACTTGTTTATACAAAAATACAATTCATACAGCGAAAAGCGAACGTACGGCTTAAAACTGTGAATCAGCTGTACAACACATAACCTGGATTGTCAGTTTTTGTGTTCTACTGTTTCTTTTTTGGGAAATATCCCCCTGATTTTTTTCCAGGACAGCGAATGCCTTTCGGTGCCTTCCGTGCCCATAAGGTAAGCAAAAGGCTGAAGCGGGGTGATGTGGTCGAATAAAATTTTAATCATGGCTACGAAAGGCAGGAAGATGAACATTCCGGCCAGCCCCCACACCAGTCCGCCCACATAGATGGTGATAATCGTGAACAACGGATTGATGCGAACGTTTGACCCCACAATGTTAGGGGTAAGGATATTATTCTCGGTAAATTGAATAATCATGAACAGGATAATTACCCCTAGTGCATACTGGGGAGAATCTTCCAGCACCAGCGATACCAGGAGGGGAATGGCTCCGCCAATTAACGTACCGAAATAAGGAATAAAGTTCATCAGGGCCGAAAGGATACCCAGCAGCAGGGCATACTGTATGCCTACGATGGTTAAACCAATGCTGTTAATAATACAAAGTAAAATTACCACGATAACAATGCCACTCATGTACCGTTGGGTAACGCTAGATATTTCCAGCAGAATTTTATTCGTTCGCTGATGTTCTGTTGGCGGCACCAGTTTCAGAATGAAGGTTTTAAACTTATTCCGGTAATACAACAAGAAAAATACATAAACCGGGATGATACCCGTGCGTACCAGTGATCCGGTGGTAGCCGTGAACAAATCGCGGAAATACTCACCTCCCGATTCAAAAAAGGTTGAAATCTGATCCCTGAGCCAGATATCCTGCTGGGCTACCGATACATTAAACTGAGCTTCAATAAACCTTTCAGTTGAAAGAAAATTGTTCAGCGCTTTTTGCCTGAGCTGGGGGAGGTCGTTGAAAAATGTAGAAGTTTGCTTATAGATAAGAAAAACAACGCTGGCAATTACTACAATTCCAAGAATAATACTCACCAGGTTGGCAATTATCCTGGGAAACTTCGCCCGCCTTTCAAAAAAGCGGGCTACCGGGAAGATCAGGAAAGCAAACAGAATTGAGAAAGAAACGGGGATAAAAAAATTTCGCCCCACAATGAGTACGTAGAAAAACAGGATACCGAAAAGTATACCAGCTGTTAAGCGGTACAACAAGGGTAATGACCTTACCATCATAGGAGTGTGAAGAGTTTTATTATCTTTACCCGGTAACGTTAAACCAGTTTATGTCTTACACTAATCAGGTGTATGGCTGCAAACAGTGCAAGATATAACATTGTTAAATAACGAATTAGCCAACAGCAAGTTGCTGTTCTCAAGTTAAGCCAGAACTCTTTTTTTCATGAGTAAAAAAACCTCTGATCCTTCCCCAGAAAAGCCACCAGTGCTCGGCAGTTGGCGGAATGTTTACCTCCTTACCATGTCGGTACTTGCAGTCCTGATCGTCTTGTTTTATTTATTTGCTAACCGATACGCATGAGCACCCTCGACTGGACTATTCTCATTAGCGCCCTGTTGTTTATTGTTATATATGGTGTATACAAAACCAGGAAAAGCAATAACATGGAAAATTACCTGAAAGGGGGAAATAACATTCCCTGGTGGACAGTCGGGTTATCTATCATGGCTACCCAGGCCAGTGCCATTACTTTTCTTTCCACCCCTGGCCAGGCCTACCAGGATGGGATGCGGTTCATTCAGTTTTACTTTGGTTTACCCCTGGCTACCATCATTCTTTCCATCACTTTCGTCCCCATTTACTACAAGCTGAAAGTATTCACCGCTTACGAATTCCTGGAAAGCCGGTTCGATTTAAAAACCCGGACCCTGGCGGCCAGTCTTTTCCTAATTCAGCGGGGGTTAGCAGCCGGGATTACCATTTATGCCCCGGCTATTATTTTATCGACTGTTATGGGCTGGAGCCTGGGATTAACCAATGTTACCATCGGCGTACTGGTTACCATTTATACTTTCGTGGGCGGAACCCGGGCAGTAAGCCAAACGCAGAAACAACAAATGGTGGTAATGCTTTCCGGGATGGTTATTGCCGGAATCATGGCTGTTCAGTTGCTGCCCGGAAATGTTTCTTTTAACGATGCCCTGCACGTAGCGGGTAAACTAGATAGGATTAACCCGGTCGATTTCACCTTTGATTTAAGTGAACGCTATAATTTCTGGTCGGGAATTACCGGTGCCCTTTTCCTTTTTCTCTCCTATTTTGGTACTGACCAGTCGCAAGTTCAGCGTTACCTTGGCAGCAAGTCCGTATCGGAAAGCCGGTTAGGGCTGCTGATGAACGGGATGCTGAAAGTACCCATGCAGTTTATGATCTTATTTGTGGGGGTTACCGTTTTTATCTTTTATCAGTTTAATGCACCTCCGGTATTTTTTAACGAAACGGCCCGCTCTCAGCTTGAACAGAGCGCTTACGGAAATGAGTTAAAAGTACTGGAAGAAAACCATCAGAACGCGTTCGAGCAGAAGCGGATTGCTATCCGTGAAATGCTGGATGCCGAGCACCGGAACGATGAAAACGGAGTCAGCTCGGCACAGCAGGAAATGAAAAGTTGGCAGCAGCAAATGGAAGCCAGCCGCAACGAAGTGCAGAAACTGCTGGTAAAATCGGAAGTTACTGAAGAAACTACCGATACCGATTATGTATTCATTACGTTTATTTTAAACCATCTGCCAGAAGGTTTGGTGGGCTTATTGTTTGCCATGGTTTTCTCGGCGGCTATGTCGTCGACCGCCTCTGAAATTAACGCCCTTGCTTCTACCACGGCCATCGACGTATACAAACGAAGCATGAATACCCGGGCCAACGACAGGCACTACCTGCGTGCTTCCAGGCTACTTACCCTGATGTGGGGTGGAATAGCAATTGTATTTGCTACTTATGCCACGCTGTTCGAGAATTTAATTCAGCTGATTAACCTGCTAGGTTCTATTTTCTACGGTACCATCCTGGGTATTTTCATGGTGGCGTTTTACGTAAAGTACGTGAAATCGAATGCTGTATTTATAGCCGCAGTTATTGCTGAAGCCATTGTACTTTACATCCATTTTTACGGTAACCTCGGGTTTCTATGGTATAACCTCATCGGTTGTGCTGCCGTGGTACTATTTGGTATCATTATTCAATGGGTCATTAACCAGCGGAATTGATCATGCTGTAGGGGTGAAAGGAACAATAAGTGTTTAATTGGTTTATTTTATTTCACCAGCCCGATTTCTATTACACTTTTAGCACAGGAAAGAATGGCTTCCTCGTTATCGATCGGCTGCCACCCCAGCAGTTTCACGGCCCTGGAGTGATCGACCTGCCGCTTAACCCCCAGGTCGTTTAACACGGGCTTCAGCGTTTTATCGATGTTGGCAAACAGCCTTACGACAAAGTTAGGGAGTTCGCGGCGGGGAATGCGTTTATTGGGGTATGCTTTCCTCAGGATATTTGCTACCTCGATCAAGCGCATAAACCCGGACGAACCCACGAACCGCTGGTTGGCAGCTTCCGGTTTTTCCATGGCAAGGATTAACAGCTCAGCTACTGAACGAACATCCACGATATCGAAGCCCATTTTAGGCAGGGCGGGAACACTACCGTTCATGTTTTTAATTACGATATTGGCCGAAGTACCGAAGTCTTTTTCCAGCACTGGTCCCAGAATAGCTCCCGGGCAAACGGTGGCCAGTTCCATGCCACTGGTGTCCTGTTCTATGAAATCCCAGGCTGCCCGCTCGGCCAGTACTTTACTGCGAAAGTAAGGCGTAGTATCCCGGTAATTGGTTGCATCAGTCCAGTGTTCCTCGTTAAACATCCCGCTTCGCTGGTCCTTATTTTTTCCGTAGATAATAGCCCCGGTTGAAGAGGTAACAACTACCCGCTTTACGTTACTATCGGCTGCCGCTTTCAGTACGTTCAGGGTTCCTTCCCGGGCCGGTTTAATAAGGTCGTCATCGTGCTTCGGCAGGGTGCGGGGAAACGGAGAAGCAATGTGCTGTACGTAATCCGCACCCCGGGTTGCTTCCCGCCAGACGCCGGCATCCAGTAAATCAGCTTCCAGGAATTTGAGGTTATCGATAGCGTCGGTATGAAGGGCAATGACCGGTTTAATTTCATCGGCCCGCTTCAGGCTGCGAAGTGTACCGGTTACCTGGTAGCCTTTGTTTAATAACTGGATGGCGGTATGAGAGCCCAGAAACCCGGTTACTCCCGTTAAGAGAACTCTTTTACTCATATCATAGGTTTTATTTTTTTCTAAAAGTAACTATCGGGTTAGTAACTTCACTTAATATTTGTTTATTAATAATGTGAATCAATAGTTGAACACGATGGTACAGATGGCAGCAGCCAGTTTTCCG
>CAZIWJ010000002.1:0-41020 GCA_964542855.1 uncultured Roseivirgaceae bacterium | reverse complement strand
TTTCGGTACCTTCGACAAGCACGAAGACTGTGTTCAGTGGCTTTCTGAATAAAAAACATCACCGGAAAGGTAATTTTACCGACCTGAAAAATGCTACTTCCTACGATCGCCATGTTCATGCTACAGCCAATGCGGTGAATAACCTCATGCTGAAACTAAAAGGTTTCCGGACCCCTCATCTTAAGGTAGCCGATAATGCATACCAGGAGGCAGGGGACGGAAAGCATAAAGAAGAGGGTAGCGGGGGTTGCGCACCCGAATTTTTACGCTTTATTATACAATTAAATAACGACGCTGCCAATCAACTCCAAAGCCAGATTACCGCTTATAAGGGAAAATGGTTGGGTAGTAATGAATAGTTAAATGACCAGTTACCCTTCTTTTTGATCAGTAGTGTCCCCTTCTGTAGATTTCTTGTCGTTGTTTAGGTTTTCACTTTCGGAAGATTGCTGCTGCATATCACTATCGGAAGGGTTGAGTGGCTTATACTTTCTTTTTTTTCCTGCTGGCATAAACG
Organism: uncultured Roseivirgaceae bacterium; assembly: GCA_964542855.1. GTDB lineage: Bacteria > Bacteroidota > Bacteroidia > Cytophagales > Cyclobacteriaceae > CAZIWJ01. The sequence goes on along the minus strand of CAZIWJ010000002.1, from coordinate 40,503 downwards.
TTTTATTTAAGGTGAAATAAATGGTTTACAGTAAGTGTATTCAGGTTAGTATATTGTAATCGGTTATTCGTTGTTTTTCTTAATTGAAGAAAATTTGCCCCGGGTGCGCTGTTCCCAGATTTTACGGGCTAGCTTTTGCAGATCTTCTACCGTATCCATTTCATCGGTAATTTCCATTCCCAGTAACGTTTCAAACAGGTCTTCCTGCGTTACCAGTCCAGCCACACTGCCGTATTCATCGACTACAATCGACAAGTGGGTTCGCTGCTGGGTTATTGTTTTGAATAATGAAGTGAGTGGCGTTTTATCGAGCACGAAATTAACTTCTCGTTTATGATCACCGGCGAGGTCGTCTCCTTTTCCTTCTGCCACGAACTGTAATAACTCATCCTTCAGCAGAATACCGGTTACCTGGTCGCGGGTTTCGGAATACACCGGTATGCGGGAGAAAGGAATAGGTACTTGCTTGCGAGAAAAATTAAACAGAGTTTCCTTTTCGTGCACCATCAATATCACGGTTTTTGGGGTCATAATGTCCCTTACCGTTAGTTGTTCAAAACCCAGTAAATTACGAATTACTGCCGATTCTTCCCGCCGTAATGCTCCGCTTTCCTCACCTGCACCGGCCATTGCCGACAAATCAGCACGGCTTAAAACGCTTTTCCCGTCTTCTTTTTTTAATGTCCCGGTAATTATCTGGCTGAGCCATACCAGTGGGGCCAGGATCAGCAGCATGATGCGTAATGCACGCACTGTGAAAGGGGCAAGGGTTTTCCAGTTATTGGCACCCAGGGTTTTAGGAATAATTTCTGAAAAGATAAGAATGGCCAGGGTCATGAGTGTGGCAATAATACCTTCGTAGCTTATCGTGGTTACGCCCACGTTAATAGCTTGTGAGCCATAGAGTTTACCGGCCTGTGCCCCTACACCAATGGCCCCCACGGTATGAGCTATAGTATTCAGGGTAAGAATAGCCGAAAGCGGGCGGTCTATATCTTTTTTGTACTCTTCCAGCAACTTACCGGTAAGCCCACCTGCTTCAGTTGCTCTTCGAGTGTAGGAAGGGGTAATGCTTAACAGCACTGCTTCGAGGATAGAGCACAGAAAGGAGAACAGAATTGAAATGAACAGAAATAATAAAAGAAGAACCATTGAGAAATGCTATCAGGCGGTTACGCAATACTACGGTTATTTTACTGGAAATATAAGGCATTGTGCCTTCTCACCAGTTGCTTGCTCCGTTGCGAGAAAAAAAAGCTGAAAAACTAACGGCTATATTACTTATCAATATGAAAAGTATAATTGATAAAGTACAATTTTTTACAGGATTGTAATAAAATAAATGCCATTTAAAGTTAAATAATAAATTGAAAATCAGCTGTTTATCAATCTAAAATATACTTGCTATTATATCTTCCTATTACATTAATGCAAATCAACCTTACAATCCGAGGCATCAATTTTGTGTTTGTTTCTATGCAAATGGTAAGACCTTACCAAAAGGGATTAGATTGTATGAGAGCTTACACACTTATTGGATTGATAACCGGACTTCTGGCAGTTAGCCAGTTTGTAAATGCGCAGGACTGTAGCCCCACTATTAAGGGAAATAACCTGGTGCCCAGCGGTATATGTGCCCCGGTTACGGCCGAATGGGCGGTAAACTACGGGGGAATTACTGCCTCAACGGTTGAATTTGTTTACGACTGGGGAGATGGTAACACGGTGACCCGCCCAGCCGTGATGACTTCTCCGGGTAATTATGCCGATACTGCTACTTACGTTTATCCGCAAGGTGGAAGCCAGTGTAATTATCAACCCAGGGTATACCTGAGCGTGGATGGCCAGTTATGTAACAGTACCGTGCAGGAGCAGAATGTTACCGTTTGGGATACCGATAATGAAAATGGAGGTAATATTTCCGTCGACCCACAGGTTTTCCGGGTTTGTGTAGGCAATGCGGCAACCTTGAATTTTACCGATAACAGTACTTTTAATTGTGTACCCCCGGCTGAAAATGATGCGATTAACAACTACTCGCGTTGGATTCAGTGGATTTACGGCACCGGGGCGTCTGATATCGCCAACGTGGAAGTAGGAGGGGCGGTGCGTACTTATGCCTATGATGGATCGGTTGATGTGTTAAACGGGCCGATCATTACCTCCGGGGAAACCAGCGAAAATATTTACGTGCCGCCAACCGCTACCGTAGGCCAACAGTTTGAGGTTACGCTTAAAAACTGGAATGTTTGTAACCCTTACGATTCTGATACAACCGACGGTGATTACTTGAACCCCGTTTCGGGAAACCTGATCGATGGTGACTTCCCTGCCGAAACCACTACCGGTGTAATAGAAATTGTAGATAGTCCATCGCCATCATTCATTACCCGTGAAGCAGATGCTTCCGGCGCCCTGGCCGATACCTTTTGTATCAACGAACCGATTTACTTTAATAACAATACGCCCGGAATTGCTGGGGCCAGCCTGCAGTACACCTGGGAATTTTACGATAACGCCACGGCTACGGGTTCGCCCCTGGCTACACGAAACGGCACTAACCCCACCTTTTCTTTTGCCACCCCAGGCGATAAAGCCATCGTGTTGTTAGCAAGAGATGCTAATGCTTTTGGTGGAGGATGTACGGAAAGCTTTACATATAACGTAAATATTATTTCTACTGCTTTTGCAGACATTAGCCTGAGCAACACCTCCGGTAATCCTTTGGGTAGCCCGTTCTGCCAGAATGCATCCCAGTCTGATTCATTCCAGGTTCGCTTTAACAACAGCAGCACTAACACCCATGCTGGTTCGGAATGGACCTGGAATTTTTACAAGAAGAACAGTACTTCAATAATAGATAGCACCCGCACTAGTTCTGGACCTTTCACCGGTACTTATACCGAACCCGGTTCGTACATGGTGGAATTAATTACTACTAACCCGGGCGTAACCTGCTTCACCAGCGATACCGTTTTTGTTAATGTTTACGAAAACCCGGATGTTAATTTTACCTTCTCTCAAACCTGTGCCGGTGATTCCACCTTGTTTACCCCGGATGCGCAAATTGATACGGTTGTGAATGGGGATGCGGTAACCAGCCTCGAGTGGGATTTTACAAACGATGGTATAATTGATACAACCATTAATAATAGTAATGTATTTAGTAAGATGCTGGGAGAAGCCGGTAGCTACCCGGTAACTCTGGTTGCTGAAACCGGTGTGGGCCAGTGTGTAGATTCCGTAACAATCGACGTACCAGTAGACCCGGTACCTTTTGCTTCTTTTAAACCGCTCGATACCACCGGGTGCCCGGGTACAGCAGTAACTTTTACTATGGATACAACCGTTGCCAGCCAGCCAACAACGATTAACCGGTATACCTGGTATGTTTACGACAGCATCAGTGGAAGTACCGATCAATACGTACAACAACCTGCACAGGATAGCTTTTTACCTCCTGCTTTTGGCAATAATGCCCCGGCTGGGAACAGCCATACTTACAGCATATGGATGGAGGCCCGGGCTTCTAATGGTTGTGAACAACAGGGCGATACGGCCAAGGTTCGCATTTTACCCGATCCAACGGCCGGTTTTCAGGTTAATAACCTGTTTTCAACCGACAAAAACTGTTCACCCAGAACGTACGAACTGGAAGTAGACCCGGCAACCCAGGCATTTAACCCTAATAGCTACCAGTGGGAAATCCGCGACGAAGCAAACAACCTGGTAAGCGATGTTACCCTTGCCGGAAGCGAAACTGATTATGCTTACACACTGGTGAACTTCGGGTTACTGGTTAAAAAGTACACATTCCGGCTAACCCCCGATAAAGATGATGTTTGCTTTCAGCCTTACGAGGAAACACTGGAAGTAAACCCCAACCCCTATGCCGATTTTTTCCTTACCGAGGTAGAAGCAAATTGTGATTCTGTTATTTTACAGGCTTCTGCGTTGCAGAAAGGGTTAATTTACGACTGGTCGCTTTCCCTGGCTGAAGCTGATACCAGCAATTCTAATTCTGATGCCATGACCATAAAAATACCCAGGGGTGCTGCAAGCAAGAACCTGCAGGTAAATTTGCAAACGACCAACCTGGCTAACTGCCAAAGTAATATTGAAACCGAATCCAGTGCAGTTGAACCAGCCATTAACGTGGACGCTGATTTCACCGTTAATCCATCTCGTACTACGGTAGCCAACCCAACAGTGTCAATTACCAATAATACGGTAAACAGCGGTTATACCTACCGCTGGAACTTTGGCGACGGACAAACCTTTAACGGTCAGAATCCTGTATCGCATACCTTCCCGGCCGATACAGGCCGGTATACGGTTACCCTGGAAGCAGGCTCGGGGAGTTGCCTCGACTACGACTCTACCGAGGTAATTATCGACCCGTCGGCTCCCCAGGTTAACTTCGATTTTACCGCGCAAAATGGCTGCGCTCCCCTGAGTGTGGCGTTTACTAATACTTCGCAATACGCCGAAGAAAATGCTTACCTGTGGAATTTTGGCGATGGTAGCGGTACGTCTACCGAAGTGAACCCGGAATATACGTTTACTGAACCCGGACAATATATCGTTGAACTGCAGGGGAGTAATTTTAATGGTACTACCGCTTCAGTAAGCCACGTAGTAGAGGTGTATGAACGCCCGGTAGCCAACTTCACCTGGAGTAATGAAGGGGCAACAACGGCCGGTACCCCGGTAGAATTCATCAATAATTCCGAAGGAGCAACTAATTATTTCTGGTCTTTCGGCGATAGTACCAGCAGTGCCAACAGTGCACCACTGCACATTTACGAAGAAACCGGAACGTATTCCGTAGAACTAGCAGCAAACTCTATGGAAGGCTGTAAAGATACGCTGAACCGTAATATTACAATTATTCCCCCGCCAGCGCGCCCCGATTTTACCTGGCGCACTGTACAGGGATGCGACACGGTACAGGTGATCTTTGAAAATACTTCCGAAAATGTAGCTCCGGATACGTACCGGTGGAATTTTGGTGACGCTTCAGCTGGTAGTACGGCCGAAAACCCGGCTTATACTTATAATGAAGCAGGCGATTACACAGTTACACTAAGCGGAGAAAATCCGCAGGGTGAGCGGACTTCGGTAACCTATAACCTGGATATCGAACCTTACGGCTTTCCGGAAGCAGCTTTTGTTTTTCCCCGAAATGCTGATTTTTATCCGGGCGACAGTGTGTCGTTTACTAACCTCAGCGTTCGGGCAAACCAGTACATCTGGAACTTCGGCGACAGTACGTTTTCTTCCGATGAGTTCCCGAAACATGCTTACCGGGAAGAAGGCACCTACCAGGTAAAATTAATGGCTCGTTCATTTAACGGCTGCCAGGATACCACTTCGGAAGTAGTAACCATTTTACCGGAAATTCCGGAGCTGGATTTTACCTTCGACGTGGAAAATGGGTGTGCTCCGCTGCGCGTGAACTTCGAAAATATGAGCCGTTATGCCGATCCTGATTCGTACGTTTGGGATTTCGGCGATGGTTCTGCAATTAGCCGGGAAGCCAATCCTTCGCACGTGTATAGCGAACCCGGATTATACACAGTAACCCTGCAGGCCAGTAATGCCCTCAATGTTACCGAAACAGTACGGAAAGAAGAACTCATAGAAGTGTACCCCAGCCCGGATGCAGCCTTTGCCTTCGAAGCAGCCAACCAGTATTTTCCCGAAGAGGAAATCGGTTTTATTAATCTCAGTGAAGGGGCCAGTACTTACCAGTGGGATTTCGGCGACAGTACAACCAGTACAGGTTACGAGCCCACTTACACTTACGCCGTATCGGAGGTGTACCCGGTTAAACTGTTGGTATCAAACGAATACGGTTGTACTGACAGCCTGGTTCGTGAGGTTGATATCCAACCGTTGTTGCCGGAAGTAGACTTCACTTTCGATCCCGGAGAAGGCTGCCGGCCATTAACAGTAAATTTTACCAATAAAACCAGGTACGCGGTGCCTGACGGATACAAATGGTCATTTGGTAAAGGGGAGGGGACCTCAACCAAAGCCAATCCTACTTATACTTATTACGATGCCGGGGTGTATTCCGTGGTGTTGGAAGCAACCAACCGTAACGGAGTTACTCAAAAAATAAAGAGAGAATTTATCATAGAAGTGTACGACCAGCCCCAGGCTATATTTAACCTGCGTCCGGAAACGGTTTACCTGGGCGAACCACTCTATACTTCCAACCGGAGTATTGAAGCCGCTTCGTACGAATGGGATTTCGGAGATGGCACCACCACAACCGGCTTTGAACCGGAACATACCTACGAAAATACCGGCACTTTCGACGTACAGCTAATTGCCAGAAACATACAGGGATGTGTAGATACCTTGCTTGTTCCGAATGGGGTTACGGTAGAGAGCGGTGGTGTGGTACGCGTACCCAATGCCTTCTCGCCGAGCCCCAACGGACCAGGCAGCGGTACTAACGAGGTGGGTGATAATGACGTGTTCCTACCCGTATACGAGGGGGTGAGTGAATTTCACATGACTATCTATAATCGCTGGGGTGAATTACTTTTCGAAAGCCACGATCTGAACGTAGGATGGGACGGGTACTACAAAGGACGGTTGAGCCCAAAAGATGCCTACGTATATAAGCTGGAATTAATTTTTAACGACGGCCAGACCCGTACGGAGGTAGGTGATTTTATTTTACTCAGATAGTAATTGATGCAAAGGGATATTTGTGAAGAAAAGAATAAGAAAGTCATGAAAGTGAAAACTACCGTATTAATTGCTTTAATGATCCTGGGGTCAGGATTAATGTTGCAGGCTCAAGACCCGCAATTTACCCAGTATTATGCTTCGCCAATTTACATGAACCCGGCTTTTGCAGGAACTACCCAGCAGCATCGGTTAACTTCAAATTATCGGGCTCAGTGGGCCAGCCTGCCCCAGGCTTACGTTACCCATTCGCTGGCTTACGATATCAACCTGAAGGAATCGAATAGTAATTTTGGGCTGATGTTCTCCACCGATAAAGCTGGTTCGGCTGGGCTTCGCTCCACTGGCGTACATGGTGTATACTCGTATAGCATACCGCTAAACAATGGGTTTATGATTGTACCCGGACTCCAGTTTGGTTACCTCTACCAGAGCCTCGATTTTAATTCGCTGGTTTTCCGCGACCAGTTGTTATTTGGTGATGCCAACGCCCCTACTGTTGACCCCGTTATCACCCAGTTTGAAAATACTGGGCTGTTCGATTTCTCTACCGGGTTATTGTTATATAATAAGCGATCGTGGGCTGGGCTTGCAATCCATCACCTGAACGAACCTAACCATTCGTTCCTGGATGAGGAAAGCAATTTACCCGTGCGCCTTTCCATGCATGCAGGCATTAAAATTCCCCTGAAGGGAAACGTATTGAAAGGAAGTGTGAACCAGAGTATTTCACCTTCGTTTAACTACCATCGCCAGGGCCGCTTTGATCAGCTTGATGTAGGGTTAAACTACCAATACGACTATATTTCGTTCGGTATGTGGTATAAGGGCATTCCGGTACAGCAGGATATGGAAGATCACATTAACCACGATGCCCTGGCTTTTATTCTTGGATTACACGTGAAGGGAATGGACTTCGGCTACAGTTACGACCTCACGGTTTCCCGCCTATCGCCCACTGGGTCAGGCGGTTCACATGAACTTTCGCTGGTTATTCAGTTTCTATATCCCCGTAACCCCAACCGGGTAACCCGGAAAGATAAGTACACACCCTGCCCGGCCTTCCACATTAATAATTTGTGGAAACCATAAAAAGTTGAAAAATAATACATTGTTGGTAAATGAGGCTTTGGCCCGTGGATAAACCCGTAGTTTTCTTTTGCTTTGTTACCTCAAAGCCAACCAGAGTGGCGTCTTTTTCTAAAACAGTGATGAATAGTTTGTGTAGATAAAAGCATAAAACCCACCAGTCGGTGGGTTTTTATTTTTACCGACTGGTACCCTTCGACTGGTTATCTACCAGGTTCTGAATGTGGGCCATTTTCCCGTCGTTACACCTGCCCGATGTAGCATAAATAATCTCACCTTGCTCATCTATTACAAAAAAGTAGGGAACGTTCTTCTCACTCAGATCAAGTGCTTTCCTGTATGGTTTCAGTTTACCCTTGTAAAAAAGGATGTAGGGGTGCAGTAGTTTGTCGATGTTTTCAACTGCTTTATTTTTAGCCATTCCGGCTGCAACCACTTTTAATCCGGTAAACATGGGAATAAAGTACACATTAACATCGTAGGCGGCACTGGCAAAAAGACTGGGAGCATTGTTCGATTTCTGACGGAGGAACGCGTTATACACCGGGCTAAGCCAGGTGTTTAGATCTTTCTCCGATTTTTTTGAGAAAGCAAGACCCACCAGCGTAATTTTTCCACGGATGTCTTCGGGGAGTGTAAGCACTTCATCACCAATGGTTTCTGCTTCCATAACGGGAAAGGTTTTCCTTTCCACCTGGGCATAGAGTTGGGGCGAAAGGAATAAAATCGTTGCAATTACTAAGAGGTATTTCATAGGTTCTGGTTTTTAAATTAAACCTCGTGTGTAGTACGCAGTTCACCAAAAAAAAGTATGTTGCAAGCAGTTACGGGTAAGTTTTATCAGTAATTCATTTATTTTGTGTTTCCAGTAAATCATTTATATCGAGTACCACATGCAGGATAAAGCCATTGTAGAAGCTATTCAGCAGGGCAACTCTAGGGTATTACGCGAACTGGCTGTCCATTTTTCCAGTGTAAAAAACTGGGTGATTAAAAACAGCGGATCAGTAGAAGATGCGGAAGATGTTTTTGCAGAAGCCCAGATTGTTTTTTATCAGCGGGTTCTGAACAATAAATTTGTGTACCAGGGAGAAGGAAAAATTGGCGGTTTTTTGTTTGAAACCTCTCGCAAGCTTTGGTTAAAGATGCTGGAAAAACGTCGCCGTATGCCTACCAATTCAGAATATGTTGTGCAGGAAGAAGTAGATGACCCCTTTGAAAATCAGCTTGTAGAGCACGAAATACAGCAAAAGATTGATCAGGCCCTCAGCACTATGGGGGAAGCCTGCGCCCAGATTTTAAAATATTTCATTTTCGACAAGCTAAACATGTTAACCATTGCCAGGCTGTTGGGATATAAAGATGAAAAAGTAGTTAAAGTCAGGAAAAGGCAATGCATCAGTACGCTACGTAAGTCACTGACCAATGACGATCTGGCACAACTTAATGAACTGATTTATGAACTTAAGCAAAAACGATTGGGAACTAATCGATAAATTCTTTGAGGGTGCCTGTACGGAGGAAGAGCATAAAGCATTTGAGCAGAAAAAAGAAACCAATGCTGATTTTCTTCGCGAGGTAAAGCTCCAGGAATACATCAGTTTAAGGGCTGAAAAATATTTCCGTGAATCGTTGAAAAATGACCTGGTAAACCATTTACGCCATTACGAGGATGAGCAGGATAATAAAGAAGGAGGCAAAGTAATTTCTTTTCGCCCCATGTTGGCCATTGCGGCCAGTGTTAGTTTATTACTGGTGATCGTTTATTTCGTAAACCAGGGAGGCGGGTCTAGCCGCATGGCTAACAATCAGGAGAGCGAAGAACTGGTTAAGCCGGAAAGAATAGAACCGGGGCAGTATGCCAGCTCGGAAATACTCACTGAAGAATTTAACGTATCTATTGATTCAGTTGAAGGCGTTTCAACCATTTCCGTACAGCCGCATGTGGAAGGTGACGATGAGGCATATTATGAAATTGTAAACAACGAACTAGTGGTATTCGTCGATACGCTCTTTACCCGTGAACCTACTGTAAAACTAGCCCGGCAGGATAAAAATTACCGGTTGCTGATTAATGAAAAGGCTTACCAGGTAGATCTCGGGGCAACGGGTAAAACGCCACTGAAAGTAGAAAATTGAAATAAAAAAATTATCAGTTATTCCGTTAACCTCTGTTCTAATTACTGTATATAGTATAAAATAAAATTAAAATCATTAAATCTTCCTGTTATGAATATGCTCGTTAGAAACCTGTTTTTTATGTTAGTGATCTTGGGTGCTGCTACTTCTATGCAAAGTTGCGGGGTAAGTAAAACCAAAGCTTTCGGTAAGGAGGTGAAGGTTCCACTCAGCCAGAACAAGTACAAATCAGACAAGAAAACGTTTCGCGCCCGCGGAAATGCTGAATCGTTTAATCAGGGCTTTGCCGAGCGCACATCAATTACTCGTGCTCGTGCCGAACTGGCTGCCCAGATTGAAACCAAGGTAAAAACGGTTACGGAAGATTATTCCAAGCAGTACATGACGGAAGATATTGCTTCAAGCACCTTCGTGGAAGATGTAACATCTAATACTCGTTCAATTGTAAACCAGGTGATTAATAATTCAACTCCTGTTGCTTCTGAAACCCTGGTAAAGAAGCAGAAGAACCCCAGTACCCGCAAGAAAGACCTGCTTTATAACGTTTATACCGTGGTTGAGCTGAACAAAGACGAAATACAAAAGAAATTGGATGCCGCCCTGCGTAACGACCGGCGGTTGAAAGACCTCTACGAAAAAGAAAAATTCATGGAAGTTTTCGATAAAGAAATGGAAGCCCTCGAGCGCGAAAATGCCGGCTACTGATAACTGCAGAAAACTATCCTGCTAAATCGTTGAGGCCGTGAATTTGATTTCACGGCCTTTTTCATGCCCTGCCAGTGCACGTGGTTCAATAACGCTTTTCAACTACCGTATTTCCCTGTGATAGCATTGACCTGAAAGACTAACCCTAACCTGTTTGGTCGGCTTACAAAAGTTAAAATTAACCTCCTTATTCACTTCACAGCCATTAACCTTTACCAATGTCCAGGCATATTAAATAAGAAGCTAAGCAAATACACTTTATATTACTAGTTGTATCCGTTAATGTACCCGGTTAACCATGAAATCAGTAATGCTTCTCTTTGCTAGGTTACGCTTAAGCGCATTGTGTTTTACTGCTGAAGCACGGCCTCAAAGTAACCGAAAGCCTTTTGGAAAAGGGATCAAAATTTCCTGCAAAGAAACAGGATCTCTGGAACGGAAAAATCAGGAATCAATACATCGGTAGTTACATCATAAAAAAGGTAATATACCAATTAATGGATATTACCGTTTTCACTACAATGTTACCTAAAAAAAGTACTATCTATTCTATCAGTTGTAATAAATTCTGATACGATTAAACCAAATAAATATGCTCTAATGATGCCACGTTTCCTGACACTGCTGCTTATTTTAGTAACCCTAAAGGGAGCATTTGCCCAGGGTGGCAAACCCGATTGGGTGCGAAACCGCGGAACAAGCATCCGCTATAATGAACGGGAATTTCTAACTGGTTTTGGCCTGGTAACCGTTACCCGCGATATGAACCGGGAGGACGCCCAGAAACAGGCTATCGACCACGCCAAAGCTGCCCTGTCTGAAAAGGTACGCGTAAGGGTAAAAAACGTAACCGAACTTACCGAGAGCGGCGATAATGAACAATACTCAGAAATGATAAACGCGGTTACCACTTCCGAAAGTACCATTGAACTGGTAGGACTTAAATCGAAGCACTACCTCGATAATAAAAAAGATGTGATGTACGCCCTGGCGTATGCCAACCGAAACCGGGTAATAGAATATTACACCAAGGAATACTCCGGCATTCAGCAAGAGCTTAAAGCCAGTTTTGAGCAGGGAAACCAGCTGGCAGCGTCTGGCGAGCGCAATGGGGCCCTGAAAAAGTTTTCCCACTGCTTTTTGCTGCACGACGAGATGATAAATCATCGGAGTATTCTCATGGGATTAGGCGTTAGTGCTACAACAGAGGAAGAGATGGTCAGCACTGCCGACATCAATGCTGCTATTGATAAACTCACCAAGGGAGAAATTGCTTCACTGGAAGACCTTTCCGATTATCTCTCTTTTACCCTGGCTACTCAATTCAATGAGCCTATTAGCCGGGTGGTGGTATCTTCGCTTACTTATCAGGACTCCCAGATGTCGAGTCGGTTCTCAAAATACTTTCGCGGAATGCTCGAGGGCCAATTGGTATCTGATAACCAGTGGTATGTTATTAACCTGCAGGAACGCGATAAATTCATTGCAAACCGGAGCATCCGTTTTACGGTTCGGGGTACCTACTGGGTAACCAACGACAAGGTGAGTGTTCGCTTGTACGTGAAAGACCTGCGCCTGGGCACCAAAGTTGCCTCTACCACCACTAGTTTCCCGGTATCGGTGCTGGAACGCGATGCCCCCGATTACCTGCCGGCAAACCTTGAAGAGCGACTGGCCGATCAGCAGATACTGAAGACCGACGAGTTGGTGAATGAAGGCATTTTCCTGGATGTGTGGACCAATAAAGGGGAAGAAGACCTTATTTTTACTGAAGGAGAAAAAATGCACGTTTACGTAAAGGTAAATATGCCTTGCCACCTGCGGTTTACTTACCACGTGGCCGATGGATCCAGGGTTCACTTCTTCGATCGCTACATCAGCGAAAACCAGGTGAACCAGCGAATCGATGTGTATCCACAGGGCTTTGAGTGTGATTGTACCGATGCACCTTGTGGTGTGGAAACCCTGCAAATTAACGCCCAGGAAAAACCCTTCCCGGCCTTAGATGTAGAAGAGATTAACGGTTACCGCTTCATTGTAGAAGACTTAAAGAGCGCGACCATGAAAACGCGTGGGTTTAAAACAGAATCGTCGGAGTACAAAGCCGAACGCCGACTGGTATTAACAACCATGCCTAATTAAACCTTGCTTCACAACCCAAATCTAATTTCCGATGAAACGATTAATATACGTATACACCCTGGCCCTGTTACTCAGCGGATTAACTGCCCCGGCACAGACGTTCGAGGAGTTCAAGCAGCAATACCAGGATGGGATGCAGGCCCAGGAGGAAGATTTTAATCGCTTTAAAAAAGAATACATCGAAGAGTTTAACCAGTTTGTGGCAGCCCGTGATAGTGCTTATGCCCGTTACCTGGCCCAGTCGTTCAGGGAGTTTGATGGCGGAAAAGCAGAGGAAAAAGATAAAACGCCCAAGCCACCATCCATTAGCCCGTTCAGGGAAAAGGTACAACCTGCACCAAAACTGGTAGAACTGGATACAGCTGTTGAGTCATTACCGGCCATACCCGGCTTTCGCGCCCCAATGCCCGTAAAGGAAAGCATGGGTGAATATACTTCCCGCTCAATTAAGATGGGGTTCTACGGTAACCTGTTGTATTTTAATTACGACCCGAACCTACGCCTGCCCTTTTACGACGAGTATAATTCAGCGAGTATCAGCAAGGCTTGGCTGGCGATGAGCAATACCAATTACAGCGCATTAGTTAACCAGCTGTACAGTTATAAAAGCCGGTTTAACCTGAACGATTATGGTTACTTAATGATGGCCCGGAAACTGGCTAATGGTATCTGTTACCAGAGCGAGGCCAACGCCCGCCTGCTTACCTGGTTCCTGTTAAGTAAATCGCGCTATAAAGTAAAAGTTGGGCATAAGAACAGCCGTTCGGTTCATTTGCTGATAGCTGCCAACCGAACCATTTATGGTACCCGTTTTAACATCAATAATGAATTCTATTACGTGCTGGGTGAAGATCCGGGAGCGATCTACACCTACGATAAGGTTTACGCCGGGGCCGACCGGCTGGTAAACCTGGACATTATTCATCCGCTGAACCTGGGAAATAGCAATGTGAAGAAGAACTTTGCTTTCACTTACCAGGGACAGGAATATGATATTCCGGTATCGTATAACCTGAATGCCATTGCTTTCTATAACGACTACCCCGATGCCGAGTACACCACGCACTTTGAAGCGAATGTTTCGCGGAATATTAAAGAATCGTTACTGCTTGCTTTTCAGCCACTAGTTGAAGCGCGTAGCCAGGGAGATGCCATTAACCTTATTTTACGTTTTGTGCAAACGGCTTTTGAATATAAGGTCGACGAAGAGCAGTTCGGAAGAGAGCGTTACTTATTCCCGGAGGAAGTATTTCATTACCGTTATTCGGACTGTGAAGACCGTTCGGTGCTTTTTACATACCTGATCCGGGAATTGCTTGGTCTTCAGGTGGTGGTGCTGGATTACCCCGGCCATATTGCTACGGCCGTAAGAACCGACAACCTGCAAGGGGAGTACGTGGTATTCCAGGACGAAAAGTATATTATTTGCGATCCTACTTATGTAAATGCTCCTGCCGGAGTGGCCCAGCAACAGTATGCCAACAGCCGCATTAACCTGGTCGCTTTACAGGATCCGTTCTTTAAGGGGGTTCAGGACAATGCCTGGCAACTGGCAGCCGATTTGTTTAACGGTTACCCCGGCACGAACAATAAAAATGTAGTCACGGATAGTAAGGGAAATATTTACCTTACGGGTTATATTATCGATGAAACTACGGCCCTCGATCCTTTTGTAGCTAAAATAAGTAAGCGGAAAAAGCTACTCTGGATGAACCGGGCTTATGGCCGGGGCAACGATATGGGGTATAATATCACCCTGGATGCCAATGAAAACCTGTACGTAGTGGGTAGTTTTGAGCACGACCTGGTATTCCCGGACCAGACGCTGCAGAAAACTAGCGATAACGAATATTTCGTAGCTCGGTATACGTTGGAAGGGCAACTGGCCTGGACCCGCAAAATTCAGCCGGAGGCCAATGCCCGGAATGCCATTTTCACCACCCGCATTAATCCCGACGGCAGCATTGGTTCCAGTAGTACTTACCAGGAAAGTGCCCTGTACGATAACGACGGGTTATCGATCGATGAGGACGGCAACCTGTTGCTGGTTGGTAATAACCTGTCGGCAACGGTAACAAACTCTGGGGCTACTTACAATACGAACACCGCAGCAGCAGCACAACTGAAATCAATGAGTGATGAACTGATTAAGAAACGATATCATCCTTCTGTAGCCGGTTTGTTTTCCGTACTTCATTTTGTGAACGAGCAGGGCAGGGTGGTACCCGGCAAAGCAGCCCAGCAGGCTTTGGAAAAATATAACCCGCAATTTAAACGTGAGGCGCCAGTAATTTATAAAAACCTGGTCCGGCTGAAGTTTATTAAAAACGAAAGTGGGATCATCACCATTGCCAATGAGGCCGGCGACCGGATCGATTTCGATAAAATGCGGATAGAAAATAACGCTAAAATCAGGGTCAATACTTCTCCGAACGGAGATGCAACTGTTAGTGTGCTGTCGGGAATCAGTGTGGGAAAAGCGTTCATTCGTTTCAAGCTGAACCATATGAAACTATACCACGATACCGGCGACATCCTGTTCGATTACGACGATGACCATACCCAGATAGTAATGAACTTGCAGGAGGATATTCTGTACTGATACCTCTATAACAAAGTGCAATACGAAACTACTCCAGTTCGTTCAGGTCAAAATCGTCGAACTTGCCGAATCGGATAAGGTCTTTTATGGTGTACTTCTCCAGGGTATGCAGGTCTTTGAGTAAATAGTTATTGCCGGGCAGGATTTCCTCTACGGTAAATTCGCTAACTTCCCGGTGATTTACCAGCACGTATTTCTGGCCTACCCGCATAGATTCAAAAGAAAGTGGCATGGCAAATGATCAATTGGTGTGATACTGTGGTTCAACCACATAGTTACTGTGCTTGGTTCACGTAGCCAATAGCTTTTTCCAGAATTTCTTCCGGAACGCAAAGCGAAATCCGGATATACTGGCCGCCTCTGGCTCCGAATATGCTTCCCGGGGCAACAAACAGGTTATAGTTATACAGTAAATCGTTAACCATTTCTTCCCCCGATTCATATTTGTTGGGTATTTTCGCCCAAACGAATAGTCCCTGCTGGCCTGGTTTCACCTTGCAACCCAGTACCCGGGCCAGTTGTTCAGCTACCCTTCTTCTTTCCTGGTACGTCCTGGCCAGTTTAGTGTACCAGGAATCGTCGAGTTTTAATGCATTAACAGCTGCCATCTGAATGGGCCGAAACGATCCGGAATCAACATTACTTTTGATCTTCAACACCGCCCTGATGTAGTCTTCCCGGCCGGCCAGCATACCTACCCGCCATCCGGCCATATTGTGCGATTTACTCAGTGAATTCAGTTCAAGCGATACCTCCATGCCACCCGGTATCCGGAGTATGCTCATTAAATCCTTGTCCTGTTGCACAAAAACGTACGGATTATCGTGGCAAAGTAATACCTTTTTTTCTTTGGCGTAAGCAACCAGTTCCTCGAACACGAAACGAGATGCCATGGTGCCGGTGGGCATATGTGGGTAATTGAGCCACAGCAGCTTTACTTTGCGGGTATCAATTTTGCGCAGCACTTCCATGTCAGGATACCAGCCGGTATCCAGTTCCAGCAAAGGATAGGTAATAACCGTGGCCCCTACCATTTCCGCTACTGCCTTGTAAGCGGGGTAAGCCAGCTCAGGTATCAGTACTACATCGCCGGGGTTCAGAAAGGCCAGGGAGATATGGGTAATCCCTTCTTTCGATCCGATGAGCGGCAATACTTGTTCAGTTGATAGCTCAACGCCGAAATAACGGGCATACCAGTCGGTAAAAGCCTGCTTTAACTCAGGAATGCCCTGGTATGGCTGGTAAGCATGGGTGTCGGGTTGAGAGGCGGCATCCATTAATACATCAATAACCGATGGGTCGGGAGCCTGGTCCGGACTTCCAATACCCAGGTTAATGACGGGTTTTCCACTGGCCTGCAGGGCCCTTACTTCTTTCAGTTTGCTGGAAAAATAGTATTCTTTTACGCTGTTCAATCGTTCAGCGGGGTCGATAATCATAATAATGCAGCTACTCCAGGTAATTCTTTTCCTTCCATGTATTCAAGCAGGGCGCCACCACCGGTAGAAACAAAAGATACCTGGTCGCCTAATCCCAGCTGGTTAACGGCGGCCGCGGAATCGCCACCGCCAATTAGTGAAAAGGCACCACTATTAGTTGCTTTTACAACGGCATCGGCAATAACCTTAGTTCCGCCGGCAAATTTTTCCATTTCAAACACACCCATGGGGCCGTTCCAGAGCACCGTTTTGGCCTGCCCAATAATTTCGGCAAATACCTGCTGTGCTTCCGGCCCTATATCCAGTCCCATCCAGCCTTTCGGAATCTGGTGGTTATCTGCTACCTGCGTATTGGCATCTTTATTAAAATCGTCGGCAACTACCGAATCTTTGGGTAAGTGTAGTTCTACTCCTTTTTCTTTTGCCTTTTGAATCAGGTTTCTGGCCAGTTCCAGTTTGTCTTCTTCAACCAGCGACTTTCCAACCTGGCCACCCATTGCTTTAAAGAAGGTGTAGGCCATGGCACCACCGATAACCAGGTGGTTTACTCGTTCGAGCAGTCGCTCGATAATTAGAATTTTATCTGAAATTTTGGCGCCGCCCATAATGGCTACGTAGGGCCTGTCAGCATTCTGCAGAACCTTATCGGCATTTTCTATTTCGGCCTTCATAACGTAGCCACAAACTTTTTCCTCGAAAAACTGACCAACAATAGCGGTAGAAGCATGGGCACGATGAGCTGTACCAAAAGCATCGTTCACATACACATCACCCAGTTTTGAAAGCTGTTGGGCAAAAGCTTCGTCACCTTTGGTTTCTTCCTTATGGAAACGCAGGTTTTCAAGCAGCAGAACCTGCCCGGGTTGCAGGCCACTGGCTTCAGCTTCAGTGGCAGCACCCACACAATCTTTGGCAAACAATACCTGGGTATTCAGTGCATTGGTTAGGTAATTAACCAGGTGCTTAAGTGAGAACTTTTCTTCAAAACCGCCTTTAGGCCGCCCCAGGTGCGACATCAGGATAGCCGATCCGTTATCGTCGAGTATTTTACGAATGGTAGGAATAGCCGCTTGAAGTCGGTTATCATCAGTAATCTGGTATTCATCATTGAGCGGAACATTAAAATCTACCCGAATTAAAGCTTTCCTTCCATTGAAGTTTAAGTCGTCGATCGTTTTCATGCAGGTTGGCTTATGGTTTTCAGATAATTACAGAACAAATGTTACCAAAAAAGGAATGAGTTCAAAGTCTTTAATTTATTCATCACCCAGCGGAAGCCCTCCGGAGGCGATCATTTATCGCCATACCCAGTCCTTTGTTGGGCATGTACTCGGCAAGAATGTAATCTACCGGTAAAGTATCGAGTATTCTCAGGGTTGCGAACAAGTTCCTTGCCGCTTCGTTCAAATTGCCCAGTTCAGACAGGACTAACTGATTTTCTTCAGGAATGAAAGAGCTGTATCGCTTTTCAAAACTAAGCAAAGCACACTTTTTATCTGCAAAACGGGAAAGTAACTCAGGAATATTACCTAATATTAGCGGGATACGTGGTGCATAATGGCTGCTGAGTGTCCCCGGTGATTCAGGTCGATCGGTTGAGTGGACATTGACCTTTATTTCGCCGATTACCGATTGCAGGTCTTCTACTGAAATACCCCCCATACGCAGAACCGCAGGCGGGGAGCTATCCAGGTCGAGGATGGTAGATTCAACCCCGATAGTAGCCGGCCCGCCATCGAGCACGTAAGGAATATCTTTACCCAATTGGGCAATAACGTGGTCAGCTGTGGTTGGGCTAATATAACCAAATGGATTGGCACTGGGCGCCGCCAGCGGAAAATTCAGGATACTGAGCAAAGACCGGGTTAATGGGTGCTGAGGGATGCGCAAAGCTACGCGCGGCAAGCCTGATGTAACGAGATCAGGAATGGCACTGGTTTTTTTAACCAGTATCGTAAGGGGGCCGGGCCAGAATTTTTCAGCTACCCGTTCAAATATGGTATTTTCAATCTGTATTAATCCTTTTACCTGGTTTAGTGAATGAATGTGAACAATAAGCGGATCGAAAGATGGTCGCTTTTTTACCTCGAATATGCGGGCTACTGCTTCCGGGTTTAACGCATTGGCAGCTAAACCATACACGGTTTCAGTAGGAATTCCCACCACATTTCCATTCTTTAACAGCCTTGCTGCCTCCTCAATATCAGTCCCGGTTTTTGCCATTAGTAATCTCTAACATTAGCACTTGTTGAAATTTTGTTTTTTTGGCGGAAATTTAAAGTTCTATCGCTGAACAGGCCAATGTTTGATTGCATAATTGGCCCTATGGTGCATTAAACTGGTGATGTACTGTACAGCAACTAAAGGGGAATTTGTAACCCAAAGGATAAAATTTTAACAGGTTTTAAATATGACAAACAATTTCTATAACCTTTACAAAAAATAACATGGCTAAAAGAAAAAATACAACGATTTTAAGAGGTATTGCTGTACTACTGGTTTTGCTGAGCTTTCTCATGTACGTCGATGCGATGAGTATACCTGCCCTGAACGATTACGTGTACTGGATGGTTGTGCTGGCCTTCGGTATCGTTCTGTTAAGCACGCGATAGGTTATTTTTTTCCGGTACAAAAGCGGTTCACAGTTTGCTGGGCGTTGGGGTACCCCAGTGCCAGTGACTGCTGCAAATAAGTGCAGGCTGTTTCTTTTTTCTCTTGCTGTAGCTGGGTAATGCCCAGCCAGTAATAAGATGCAGCGTAATCACCCTTCAGGTTTACAGCTTTTTGCAGGCTGGCTTCGGCCTGTACGAGTTCACCCATTGCGAGGTGGGTTTTTCCCTTGTTAAAATGGCTCAGGTGGTAAGTGCTATCGATTCCGATGGCAAAATTAAAATCTTCCACTGCCGAGGGGTACTGATCTTTCATAAATAATATCACCCCCCGGTTTACGTACAAATCGCGAATATTGGGTCGCAGGCTGATGGCCTTATTGTAATCCTGCAGCGCGCTGTCGTACTTACTCATGAGCTGTAAGGCATTAGCACGATTGTAATAAGGTTTGTAATCGGTACTATCGATCGTAATGGCCTGAGTACAATCTTCAATAGCCTGATTAAAATTTTCCATGCCATAGTGGGCTACCGCCCGCATGTTTAGGGCTTCTATATTTTTCGGTTGCGATTCTAGTACCTTATTCAGGGGTTGAAGAGCTTGCTGGAAGTTATCCTGCGATAATTGGGTTCGAGCTTTCTGCAGCAGTTCATTCTCGTTTGGGCCACAACCGGCCAGGAGAAGAAGGATAAATAGAACAGAATATCTTTGCATCGTTAATGCCTGGTTGAACAGTATAATTAAATCGTTAATTATAGCACTATAAAAAAGCCGGGAGAATCCCGGCTATAAATCTTAAATAATAAGCGTAAGCTGTTTTTACATGTTGCTTACAATTTCGTTTCCGAATTCAGAACATTTCAGCAGGGTAGCCCCTTCCATTAAACGCTCGAAGTCGTAAGTTACCCGCTTGTTGGCAATAGACTTTTCCAGCCCATCGCGAACCATCTGGGCAGCTTCTGTCCAGCCAAGGTGGTCGAGTAACATGGCACCCGAGAGAACTAGTGAACCCGGGTTCACTTTATCCAACCCGGCATACTTGGGCGCAGTTCCGTGCGTAGCTTCAAAAATCGCATGACCGGTCTCGTAGTTAATGTTTGCACCCGGGGCAATTCCAATACCTCCTACCATTGCTGCAAGGGCATCGGAAATGTAATCGCCGTTCAGGTTCAGGGTAGCAATAACTGAGTATTCAGCCGGGCGAAGTAGAATCTGCTGCAGGAAAGCATCAGCAATGCTGTCTTTAACGAGTAATTTACCCGCGTCAACGGCTTCATCCTGGGCTTTGTTTGCGGCATCCTTACCTTCTTTCTCAACAATTTTGTCGTATTCCATCCAGGTAAATACCCGATCGCCGTATTCCCGTTCGGCCAGTTCGTAGCCCCACTGCTTGAACGCTCCTTCGGTATACTTCATAATATTTCCTTTATGTACCAGGGTAACCGAAGGAAGCTTATGAAACAGGGCGTACTCAATAGCACTGCGTACCAGTCGTTCCGTACCTTCAACCGAAACTGGTTTAATCCCGAAAGAAGATGTTTTTGGAAAGCGGATTTTCTGCACTTCCATATCCTTCTGCAAAAAGTTGAGTAATTTTTCAGCCTCCGGGGTTCCATTCATGTATTCAATACCGGCGTAAATGTCTTCTGTATTTTCCCGGAAAATAACCATGTTGGTTTTATGCGGTTCCTTTACCGGTGAAGGAGTGCCTTTGTACCAGCGTACCGGACGGACGCATGCGTACAGGTCGAGCTCCTGGCGCAGTGCTACATTCAATGAGCGAATTCCTCCACCCACCGGGGTGGTCAGAGGCCCTTTAATACCCACCAGATACTCCCTGAATGTATCGAGTGTTTCTTTAGGAAGCCATTCTCCGGAATCGTTGAAGGCTTTTTCACCGGCCATTGTTTCTTTCCAGTGTATTTTTTTTGTTCCGTTGTAGGCTTTTTCTACTGCGGAATTTAGCACAGTCTGGGTAGCAGGCCAGATATCAATTCCGGTGCCATCTCCTTCAATAAAAGGTACGATAGGCTCATTGGGTACATTCAGCGTACCATTTTCAATGCTGATTTTTTGTCCACTCATATGTTTTCGGGATTTGTTATGTTTAGGTGTTATTCAAGGTTAGCAAATTAAAAAAAAATAGGCGGGAATAAAGTGACACTATATTCTTATTATCTTTGAAACGGTTAAACAAAAAACCTTATACCATCATGCGGATTGGTTTATTTTACCTGACAGGAATTTTTACGCTCGTTATTTTCCAGCATTGCACCACTCGGCCGGCTGCAAGCAAGGTAGCGGCTTACCAGGAAGATATAAGTGTATATCTTCCCGATTACTCGGATTCTTTGGCTACTATCGATACCACCATACAGCAAAAGAACGTTATCGATACCACCCGTGAGGTTTCCATTAGCGGACCGGGTATTAATGAAATTACTGCGGGCATTGATAATTTTATAGAAGAAATTGCCAAAAAGAACAGAAACACCAATTTTTACGTAGGATATACGATACAAATTTATTCAGGAACCAGCCGGGAAGAGGCCAACGAAGTAAAAAATAAAGCTTACGTAGATATAGATGATTCGCGTCCCCGGCTTCGGTATGTACAGCCCAATTACAAGGTTACGATTGGGAAGTACAACGATAAATTAAATGCTCATCGGGTTTATAATGACGTAAAGAAAGTATTTCCCCGCGCCATTGTAATCCCTGAACGTTTTAAATTAGGCGATTAAACCATGATAAACGAAGTTAAGGAACTGGCCCGATCAGTTACTCCCGAGGTAATTAGCTGGCGCCGGCATATACACGCTCACCCGGAACTATCATACCAGGAACATAATACCTCTACCTACGTTGCTGAGCACCTGAAGGCACTTAATATTGAGGTGCAGGAAGGCGTTGCCGGTACCGGGATAACCGGTTTGCTTAAGGGAAATAACCCCGAATCGAAAGTAGTGGCCCTGCGTGCCGATATGGATGCGCTCCCGATCCAAGAGGCCAACGAAGTGGAATATAAATCTACCAACTACCAGGTGATGCACGCTTGCGGGCACGATGCCCACACCGCATCATTACTGGGTGCTGCAAAAATTCTTACTTCCCTGCGCCATCGTTTTGAAGGCACGATAAAGCTTATTTTTCAGCCTGGCGAGGAAAAGCTTCCCGGAGGAGCCTCTTTAATGATTAAAGATGGCGCTTTAATTAATCCGAGGCCCCATAAAATAATCGGTCAGCACGTGATGCCCTACATACCGGCCGGTAAAGTAGGTTTCCGTGAAGGAATGTACATGGCCAGTTGCGACGAAATTTACGTTACCGTAAAAGGTAAGGGAGGGCACGGGGCCATGCCCGAACGATGCATTGATCCGGTACTAATCGCCTCACACATCATTGTCGCCCTGCAACAGGTAATCAGTCGGAATGCCAGTCCGAAGCAACCTACTGTGCTTACTTTCGGAAAAGTAGAGGCTAATGGGGCTACCAACGTAATTCCAAACGAAGTAACCATGGCTGGCACGTTCCGGGCCATGAATGAAGAATGGCGAGCCGAAGCTCATAAACGAATGAAGAAAATGGCTGAAAGCATAGCTGAAGGCATGGGTGGTAGCTGCAATTTTGATATTCTGCGCGGGTACCCCTTCCTGAAAAATGAACCTGAACTTACCCGGCGGGCTAAAGAGGCTGCGGTTAACTACATGGGACAGGAAAATGTGCTGGACCTGGATTTATGGCTGGCAGCAGAGGACTTTTCGTATTATTCCCAGGAAATGGATGCCTGCTTTTACCGGCTTGGAACCCGTAACGAGGAGAAAGGGATTACATCCGGCTTGCATACGCCTACTTTTAATATTGATGAAAGTGCGCTGGAAACAGGCTGTGGCCTGATGAGCTGGCTGGCCCTGGAAGAACTTGCCGCTCGCTAATGGTTGTATCAGTAATCGGACTGGGTTTGCTGGGAGGTTCTTTTGCCCTGGGCTTCCAGGCAAAATACCAGAAACCACTGCACATTATTGGAGTAGACACCAACCAGGAACACGCTGAAGAGGCACTCAACCTTGGGATATGCGATGAAATACTGTCTCTTAACAAGGCTATTCCCCGATCAGATCTGGTTGTGCTGGCTACGCCGGTCAGCACAATTGAGCTACTCCTACCTACCGTACTTGATTGCATTCAGCCGGATGCTGTAGTCACTGACTTAGGTTCAACCAAAGGTAATATCTGCGACGCAGTGGCTAATCATCCTAATCGAAAGCGATACATTGCTGCTCATCCAATTGCCGGAACCGAGTTCTCTGGTCCTTCGTCAGCTTTTCCCGGGTTGTTGCGAAATAAAATTATGATTCTTTGCAATACGGATCACTCGGCACCCAGTGCCGTGAAGTGGCTGGAATTCTTATTCACCAATCTTTTCTGCATGAATCTGCAGTATATGGAAGCCCATGAACATGATCTTCACCTGGCTTACGTCTCTCACCTGAGTCACGCCATTTCTTTTGCATTGAGTAACACGGTGCTAGACAAAGAAAAAGATGAATCCAGCATCCTGGCACTGGCCGGTTCCGGGTTTTCCTCAACGGTTCGTCTGGCTAAAAGCTCACCGGAAATGTGGGCCCCAATTTTTCTCCAGAACCACCGCCATATGCACGAAGCACTTAATGCTTACATCGGCTACCTACAGGAATTCAGCCGTGCCATTCAGGCAGGCGACGAAAACAAACTTTTGTCTTTAATGCGACAGTCGAATGCCATTATTAAAGTGCTCGATCGTTAACCCGGGGAATTATCCCTGAACACAGTACGATACAAATCGTTAAAAAACAATAAACCAGTATTTAATTAAGCATGAAAACTATAATCACTTCATTGTTCGGGCTACACCTGTTATTATTTGCCTGCTCCCCTTCTAATTCAGACTCCAGATCCACTCCGGAAAGCCAGGTTAGAACAGTTTCCAGTCCTTCCTCCACTGAGCTGGCTGGCAGCGACACGGCAACCTTTGCTGGCGGATGTTTCTGGTGTACCGAGGCTATCTTTGAGCGCACGGCCGGTGTAGTAGACGTAGTGTCGGGATACGCCGGGGGCACCAAGCCTAATCCTACTTATAAGGAGGTAAGTTACGGCAAAACAAATTACGCCGAAGCTGTTCAGGTTTATTTTAACCCTGATATAATTACCTACAACGAACTGCTTGAAATTTTTTATGCCACGCACGACCCAACCCAGCTTAATAGACAGGGGCCCGACGTAGGCGAGCAATACCGCTCGGAAGTGTTTTACCACGATGCCGGTCAGGAAAAAGCCGTTCGCGATTACCAGGCTAGGCTGGCCAGTAGCGATAAATATGATGATCCTGTTGTGACAAAGATTAGCCCTTACACTACCTTTTACAAGGCTGAAGACTACCACCAGGACTACTACGAAAATAACCCCAACCAGCCCTACATTGTATCGGTTTCCCGGCCAAAGGTGGAAAAATTTATTAAACAGTTCCCCGATAAACTGAAAGCCGCGTACCGTTAAAACCTGTTTTATTTACAATTTTTACACCTGGTTAAAAAGAAAGGCGACACAACAGTGTCGCCTTTTCTGATTCATAGAGATCTGGCCGGATTTACTTCCGGCCGGGGAAAAACCTTATTATTTATTAAACATATTTATTGTTTGTAATGGGTTCTCCACGTAGAATACTATCATCAGCTTCATTGCGAAACTTGTCGAAATTACGCTGAAACTTTTCTACCAAGTCATTGGCCTTGGCGTAAAAAGTTTTGTCGTCTTTCCAGGTTTCGCGCGGGCTTAATATTTCGTTGGGCACATCAGGTACATTAGTCGGGATTTCTGCACCGAAAATAGAGTGCGTACGGTAGCCTACGTTATTCAGTACACCTGAAAGGGCAGCATGAATCATTGCCCGGGTATATTTGAGCTTAATTCGTGAGCCCACACCATACGGCCCACCGGTCCATCCCGTATTAATTAACCATACGGTAGTTTCTTTTTCTTCCAGCTTCTTACCCAGCAGCTCGGCGTAAGCAGTAGGGTGCAGAGGCATAAAAGGAGCACCGAAACAGGCCGAAAATACAGGAGTTGGTTCCGTAATGCCCTCTTCGGTTCCGGCTACTTTAGACGTATATCCGGAAATAAAATGATACATCGCCTGCGAGGTATTCAGTCGTTGAATGGGAGGAATGATACCAAATGCATCACAGGTGAGGAAAAAGATGTTTCTGGGAATTCCCCCGATGGAAGGCTCTATGGAATTGGGAATATGGTTTATCGGGTAAGAAACCCGGGTGTTTTCCGTAACATCCGTATTGTTAAAATCAACGTGACGGCTTTCGGGTAGAAAACGCGTGTTTTCCAGTATGGCTCCAAATTTAATGGCGTTGTAAATCTCAGGTTCGTTCTCTTCAGTCAGACCAATACACTTGGCGTAGCATCCACCCTCAAAATTAAACACGTTTTTATCGGTCCATCCGTGTTCATCATCACCGATCAGGATTCGCTCAGGGTCAGCGGAAAGGGTGGTTTTACCCGTACCCGACAGCCCGAAAAAAATTGCTGTATCGCGTTCCTGTTTACCCATGTTGGCAGAACAGTGCATGGGGAATACGTTATCTTCGGTGGGCAGAAGGAAGTTTAGAACGGAGAAAATACCTTTCTTCATTTCGCCGGAATAACCGGATCCACCAATCAGGATAATTCGCTTTGAAAAATTGATGATGGCAAAGTTTTCTTGTCGGGTACCGTCGGTTTCAGGGTCTGCCAGGAATTCAGGGCAGTTAATGATAGTAAAGTTAGGCTCGAAATTTTCCAGTTTGTAGCGCTCGGGCCTGATGAACATGTTATAGCAAAACATGTTGTGCCAGGCTTCCGTGTTAACGACCCGAAGCCGCAGGCGGTGCGTTTTATCGGCACCGGCGTAGGCATCTCTTACAAACACTTTCTTCTCGGTAAGAAAGCCGATCATTTTGGCATACAGCCGATCGAAACTTTCTTCGGAGATAGGCTGGTTAATGTCTCCCCACCAAACTTTATCCTTGGTAATATCATCTTCAACAATAAAACGGTCTTTAGGAGCACGTCCAGTAAATTTACCGGTATCACACATCAGCGCGCCATTGTCACTCAGTTGTCCTTCACGATTTTGAAGAGCAACCTCAATGAGCTCGGAAGGGCTCATGTTCCAGTACGCCTCCTTTACTGCATGAATACCAATGTCCTGAAGTCCTGCTTTGGTAGATCGGATTCCAAATTCTTTCATTTTACTTATTTGGGTAAGTATTAACTAGAATAAAGGTGCAAAACTATTAAATTTCAGTGGATTGGCGGCAAACAAAACGGTGAAAAAAGATAAAACCCATTTATGACCAGGCTATCTGGTTAAAAGACAACGTTCAGCCTCTTCGTAATTCGCGTAATCCTCGCCGGGCTTCCCGGTGTACGTCCTGCCTCCTGCGGGCGAACTTTTTCACCTGTTTATAGTAGTTTTTTGCTTTTTCATCTTTACCGTTTTTCTCAGCAATTTGAGCCAGGTTCAGTAGTGAGTATAAAAAATAACCTTTGTCGGTAGCACTTACTTCGTATCCGAATTCAACCGCGCGTTCGTAATAGTATTCGGCTTTGTTATTGTTGCGCCCGCGCTCGTAAATTTGTCCGAGGAAAAAGGCAGCATACCTTCCGCTGGTGCCTTCGTATCCGGATCGACCACTATCAATTTTCTGGATAATATCCAGCGATACCTTTTCGGCTTCATTATAATTGCCGGTGCTGTAAAGCAGCCGGGCGTAGTATCGCTGAAAATTCGGGTTGTTGGGAAACGCCTCGTGCAGGTATCTGGCAACTTCCCGTGCTCTAATATATTTCCGTTCATCGTATAACATGCGCATCAGGAAATACTTGGCTTCGGTACGGGTATAAAATGCATTGTTTGAAACTTCTCGCATTTGCTGAATACCCAGTTGCTTATCCCCGTCGGGAAAAAACATCAGGATGGGCTTTAGAATACCGTAGTGTTCCGGGATCCATTCGGCGTAATAATTGTAGAGTGCATCTCCGAATTGCAGTTCCGGGCTGAAGTCGTCGCGGCCCTTACATATTTCCAGGTAATCGAGTGCATTTTTACCGGCAAAAGTTGCTTTAGTCCAGTTTTCACGATAAGCATACAATTTACCCTTGAAGCCGTAGGCAGCGGAAAGGAAAAAAGCCGATTCCGGATCTTCTTCGTTATCCTGATAAATCTGTTCAGCAAAATAAATGGCCGAATCCATGTAAGCCACGAAGGGTTCATCGTAGGTTTTAACATTGGTATTGGGCTCAATGCGCCACCAGTAGCTGAGACCCAACAGGAAATAGGGGAGAGGGTGCCAGCTATACTGCTGCTTCAGCCATTTGAATTTTTGCTGCGCTTCTTCAAAATTAAAGTTGTAAATGTTGTTAACCGCCTTGTTGGCTTCAATCTGTATGCTGGTGTTAAGCAAAAGTGGTTTTTCAGGATCGTAGTTAAACATGTACTCCTGTGCAAGCAGATCAGACGTGTCGGTTACCAATAGCAACAGCACAATCAACCCTGAAACCAACTCGCTACTCTTCATAAAATCCGGGTTTTAAATAATCAGTAACAATAACGCCGCTTGGTTTACATTGGTGCAAAAATCGTGAATATTCGGAAAGAAAAATAGGTAATTATTTCAAATTGGAATAATATTACTAATTTTGCAGACTCTTACTAAGTGTAGGGAGTTTTTTATGCGACTGGAGGATTTTGATATTGCAATTTTTCGTTTAAAGGAAGGCGAGCATAATTTCACTTACCACATAAACGAACAATTTTTTTCGCTGTTCGCAAATAGTATTGTAGATCAGGGGAAAGGTGAGGTAAATGTATTTCTTGACAAGCAAGACACGTTGCTAACGTTAAAACTGAATATAAGTGGATCAGCTGAATTGGTTTGTGATAGGAGTCTACAACCATTCACTTACCCGATACAGGTGAATGAAACTTTACTGATTAAGTACGGCCCGGAAGAGAACTTTGATGATGATAAGATGCTCATCATTACTCGTGAAACGCCAATACTTAATATTGCGCAGTTTGTATATGAATTATTTAGCCTTGCCATACCTATGAAGCGGCTGCACCCCGATCTGCAGGAAGAGGATGATCCGTTTACTGACCTGGAGATGGTTTATTCTTCCGGAAAAGACGAAGATGAAAACGATTCGGATGAAGAGAACATTGATCCAAGGTGGCAGGCCTTAAAAAATTTAAGAGACAATAACAATTCAAAGAATTAAAAAGATTTAAAAGCATTTTAATATGGCGCATCCTAAGAGGAAAACATCAAAGACCCGCAGAGATAAGCGTAGAACGCATTTAAAACTACAGAATAAGGCTATTGGTACCTGCCAGGCCACCGGTGAACCTCACTTGATGCACCGGGCTCACTGGTATGAGGGAAAGCTTTATTACAAGGGTCAGGTAGTAATGGAGAAGAACCAGGAAGAGGCCTGATAGCATAAGAGCGATTATTTCAGCCCCGGTAGGTTTCCTGTCGGGGTATATATTTGGTAATCTTTCACAATAATAACCATACCTTCTATATTGGAATTTCATCTTATCTGGTAATGTAGTTTTTCCGGTATGTCACCTGTGGTATTTTCACCTTGAAGGTAACAGCCAATGTTCAACCAGCAACCAGCAATAAGTTTAAATAAAGATATGTAACAGGCAGCCTTCATCCCTTAAATCTTGATGTATGAAACTAAAGAATGCGCTTGTAACGGGAATAGCAGGATACGTTCCTGACTATGTTCTCACTAACAAAATTCTGGAAACGATGATTGATACCAATGATGATTGGATCACTAGCAGAACCGGAATTAAGGAAAGGAGAATTTTACAGGGTGAAGATCAGGGAACTTCCGTACTGGCTACCGAAGCCGTACGGGAATTGCTCGAAAAAACGGCTACTGATCCGGAAGAAGTTGATTTAATTATTGTGGCAACCACCACACCCGACATGCTTTTCCCGGCTACTGCCAATATGGTTGCCAACAACGTAGGGGCAGTTAATTCTTTTGGCTACGATATAAATGCAGCCTGTTCAGGTTTTCTCTGTGCCCTGTTTACCGGTTCACAATTTATTAAGAGTGGTACTTGCAAGAAAGTAGTTGTAGTAGGGGCCGATAAGATGTCTTCAATTGTCGATTATACAGACCGGGCTACCTGTATTCTGTTTGGCGATGGGGCAGGAGCTGTAATGCTAGAACCTACCGATGAAGAATACGGGGTACTTGACGGACTTATTAAGTCTAATGGAAAAGGGGAATCACACCTGCACATGAAAGCAGGAGGCAGTCGCCGGCCGGCAACCCACCAGACGGTGGAGAATAAAGAACATTACATTTACCAGGAAGGGTCAGCAGTTTTCAAATATGCGGTTAAATACATGGCCGATGTTTCCGAAGAGATAATGAAGCGTAATGAACTGAACTCCAAAGATGTGGCCTGGCTGGTGCCACACCAGGCAAATATGCGAATTATAAAGGCTACGGCCGACCGAATGGGTGTAGGCATGGATAAAGTAATGCTGAACATTCACCGGTACGGTAATACCACCAGTGCTACAATACCCCTCTGCCTGTGCGATTACGAACATCAGTTAAAAAAAGGTGATAACCTGGTACTGTCGGCCTTTGGTGGTGGCTTTACCTGGGGTTCAATTTTACTAAAGTGGGGATACGACCCGAAATAAATTAATCCGATTTCATGGCTAGTACTTCAGATTTCAGAAACGGACTGGTTATTGAGTATAATAACGATCTGTGGTCTATTGTAGAGTTTTTGCACGTAAAACCCGGAAAAGGTAGTGCCTTCGTTCGTACCAAATTGAAAAACGTACGAACCGGAAAAGTGGTTGAAAATACGTTTAATTCCGGGGTAAAAGTTAATACGGCCCGGGTGGAACGCCGACCCCATCAATTTCTGTACAGAGATGATATGGGTTATCATTTTATGGATACGGAAACCTTCGAGCAGATTATGCTCGAAGAACACATCATTAACACTCCTGAGTACTTAAAAGACGGGGATGTGGTTGAAGTTTTAATTCATGACGAAACCAGTTCTCCATTAAATTGCGAATTACCCCCATTTGTTGAACTGGAGATAACATACACCGAACCGGGCGTCAAGGGAGATACCGCAACGAACGCCACCAAACCGGCAACCCTGGAAACAGGGGCAGAAATACAGGTACCCCTGTTTGTAGAAGAAGGAACCCGTATTAAAGTAGACACGCGAAAAAAAGCGTACGTAGAGCGAGTTAAATAACAGCCTTAATCCACTATGAAAACAAAAGAAATTCAAGAACTACTTGGTTTTATCGATAAATCTGGTTTGGATGAAGTTAATATCGAAACCGAGAACATGAAGCTTAATGTAAAGAAAAATGCAGAAGTTGCCCCGGTAACCATAAATACTACCGAAGGCCAGTCTGTAGCAACAGATCAACTGAATAACGGGCAGTTGTCCCATCAACCAGTTGATGCTACCCCACAATCTATTCAATCCCCTTCTTCACAAGCTGAAAGTGATGCCGACAGGTACGTAACTGTCAAATCGCCCATGATCGGCACTTTCTACCGTTCATCTAATCCAAACTCTAACCCGTTCGTACACATTGGTGATCATATCACCAAAGGGCAAACGGTTTGTATCGTGGAAGCCATGAAGCTTTTTAACGAAATTGAAGCAGACGTTACCGGCACCATTATTAAAATTCTTATCGATGATGCCTCTCCGGTCGAATTCGACCAGCCTCTTTTCCTTGTAGATCCAAGTTAAATACTTTCTAAAGCAACTCCTGTTTTGTTTAATAAGATATTAATAGCCAATAGAGGTGAAATTGCGCTACGTGTTATCCGCACGTGCAAAGAAATGGGCATCAAAACGGTGGCTGTTTATTCTACCGCTGATAAGGAAAGTTTACACGTTCGTTTTGCTGACGAAGCGGTTTGTATTGGTCCCGCACCGAGTAAAAATTCTTACCTGAATATTCCTAATATCATCGCAGCTGCAGAAATAACCAATGCCGATGCTATTCATCCCGGTTACGGTTTCCTCTCTGAAAATGCTGAGTTCTCCCGGATTTGCCAGGAGTATAACATCAAGTTCATTGGCGCAACACCCGATAATATCAATAAAATGGGTGATAAATCAACAGCCAAGGTTACCATGAGAGATGCCGGAGTGCCAGTGGTGCCCGGATCCGACGGATTACTGAAAAGCCTCGATCATGCCGGTTCGGTGGCTGAGGAAATTGGTTACCCGGTAATGATTAAAGCCACCGCTGGTGGGGGAGGCAAGGGGATGCGCCTGGTAAATAGTGCCAGGGAATTAAAAAAGGAATGGGAAAGTGCCCGGGCTGAAGCTGGCGCTGCGTTTAGCAGTGATGAACTTTATATGGAAAAGTTTGTTGAAGAACCCCACCATGTGGAGATTCAAATCATGGGTGATCAGCACGGCAAGGTTTGCCACCTTTCGGAACGTGATTGCTCCGTGCAGCGTCGTCATCAGAAGCTGGTAGAAGAAACTCCTTCTCCTGTCGTAGACCATGAACTGCGAGAAGAGATGGGTCGGACTGCTATTAATGCAGCCACTGCCATTCGGTACGAAGGCGCTGGAACTGTTGAGTTCCTGGTCGATAAATACAAGAACTTCTATTTCATGGAGATGAATACCCGTATCCAGGTAGAACACCCGGTTACGGAAGAAGTAACCAGCTACGATCTTATTAAAGAACAGATCAAGGTAGCTGCCGGTATACCCATATCTGGTAAGAATTATTTCCCGACTATGCATGCCATTGAGTGCCGTATTAATGCTGAGGATCCGCAAAACGGATTTCGCCCTTCCCCCGGACGCATTACCAATCTTCACCTGCCCGGTGGGCACGGGGTAAGAATCGACAGCCACGTTTATGCCGGCTACACTATTCCGCCTAACTACGACTCCATGGTGGCTAAACTAATCGTTAGTGCACAAACCCGCGAGGAAGCGATTGTACGTATGCGAAGGGCTTTGGAAGAGTTTGTTATTGAAGGTGTGAAAACAACCATCCCTTTCCATATCAAACTCATGCAGGACCCACGCTTTGTATCTGGAAAGTTTACCACCAAATTGTTAGAAGATTTCGACTTCTCTGATCTCGATGAGTACGATAAGATTTAATAGCTGTTTCTACCCTTTAGCATAGCCCTGTGTTTTAAACCAGGCACTAAATGTGAAAAACCTCGTAGCCCCGGTACGTTAACCAACTCACCGGGGCAATTTTAACCAGATAATCAGCGCTTTCCTTCAGCAAAGGTAAATTGACTAGTCCGGGCGCCCGCTCCACTTTTCTATCCACCCGGAATACTCGTTTCCGGAGCCAGTAATGAAGCGGTAGTAATACACTCCGTCGGGTACGTCTTCACCCTGCCAGTTATTCTGGTAACTGTCGGTTTCAAACACAACGTTACCCCATCGGTTCGTAATGATCATTCTTGCGTTCGGATCTTCTGCCGGATCGTGGTTGATAATCTGGAACTCATCATTTCTCCGGTCGCCGTTTGGTGTAATCACGTTGGGGATGAATATTTCATCAGTAAACTTCAGTTCAACTTCGTAAGTCTGCACACAACCAAAGGTGTCGCGTACGGCTACGGTGTAAATACTTGAACGGGTTGAAGCGTTGCTAACTACCAGACTATCGAAAGTGTATTCAAACGGATCAAAGAACGGATTATCATTAGTTACCTCAATGAAATCAGTTGTTACCGGACCATCGAGGAGTGCTACTTCGTATGGTTCTCCACCACCGCGGATGTTCGATACGGTAATACTACCTTCCGGATTGAGAATTACACCCCTGCTGGTATTACTTTGTTCGGTAGTTACCACCTGCGGCACATCGGCAGCCAGCGCCAGATCGGGCCCGGTGATAGTTACCATTTTACTTACGTTGGTAACCTGGCCATCACAGTCGATCTGTTCCTGTTCTAACTGGATGCGATAGTTGCCAGCACCCATGTTTTCTCGAAGTACAAAAGAAGAAAGCGGAGCGGTATCAAAGGTCTGGGTTGCCCCCAGTGCAGTTTCATTACCGCTTCGGTCCACGCTGAATACACTGAAAGTAAAGGAAGTACTTTCAATGGTATTCAGGTCTTCGATAATGATTTGTCCACCATCGCCGAAGCAAACAACATTTTCAGTTTCTGCAGTAAACTCAATGGCTTTAAAATCAGCCTCCGGAATAGCTACCGTGGTGCTGGCATCGCAGGCTTCCGGATCGCCGGAAGATATAATCACCTCGTACACAGCGCCTGGTGTTAATCCTTCTACCGTTTCCCTGGCCTGGATAGCTTCAACAGGCTGCTGGCTAATAGTATCACCGTTTAGCACCAGCCTGATCATGTACGGTCCAATGGCCGTAGTTGAACTGGCATCGATTTGCACATCCAGGGTAGCGGTCTGGTCAGACGAAGTACAGTTCGGTAGGTTATAATCAGCCTCAGCAATGATTACAGCATTCTGGCGAATATTGAATGTATCTGTACAGCTTGGTCTGCCGGTTGCATCAATCACCGTATACAGGTACTCTCCTTCCGGAAGGTCAGTAAAGGTAATGTTTTCCGAAGCCAGGGTATCCCTGCTCTCTACATTACTAATTCCCTGAATATTGTACCGGTATGAGGTAGGGTTTCCACCCACTACGCTCAGGGTTACGGAACCGCCCAGCCCATCGCATCCGGTAGGGGTGGTTTCCATTACAACTGAACGAGTACCCAGGTTGCAACCATCATTGTTTCCACCGCCTGCATTGTTACATACATTCCCGATATTGAACTGCAGGCTGTCCAGGAAGTCAAGGCTGCGGTTGAACACCAGCACATTGTACGATCCGGCTGTAAGGTCATTGCGCGTGCGGTTGTTCCCATCGAGCGGGTTGCCTTCTTCGTCACTCCAGATGAACACATAATCATCTTCCTCTCCGCAGTAATCCGGAAGGGTTACCTCAGCCTGGCCATCGAAGGTATCGCAGGTTTCCGACTGGGTAAACAGGCCGAAGCTGTTCTGTGCACTGATAGTTTTGTTGAACGTTAGGGTGTCGCAATCTGCACCGGCCAGTGAATCCCTTATCTGGATCTGGTAATTGCCAGTTGTTAGGTTGCTGTAAACAAATCCGAGGGGAGCCCTGCCGCCTTCTTCCCAGGTGGTAGTATCTACTCCCGTTATCCTGCGGTACTGGAACCTTGTGGCATCAATATTGGTACGAGAGAAAATATTCACTTGTAAAGCCCCGTCGAATCCACCCGGACAGGTTGCATTAACCGCTGATACGGTAAAGGTTACACTATCAACACCACATCCTGCCAGTGTGCAACCATTGGCGATAGTAAATTTCAGGGTGTCTGCCTGACTGGAATCAGCATTGGCGTATCGGAGCCGATAATCTCCGGCGGTTAAGCTATCTATTGCCAGGTTATTCAGCGAATCAATGACTTCGAAGGTAGTTTCATCAATTATTTCCTCCCAAACAAAGCTGAAACCTGTTGTATTGCAGGCGTTGAGGGTAGCTGAGCCATCCTCTCCATCGCAGCTTTCAGCAGTAGTAGTTACATTAAAAGGGTTATCCACGTTAATGGTTACCGGGAATACCTTCACACTATCAGTACAGGTAGGGGCAGCGAGGCTATCCCAGACGTACAGGTTATAGGCAGAATCGGTTAGGTTGCTGGCAAAGAATACCGTATCCAGCCCGTTACCGTTATAAGCAGGTTGCCAGTCGGTGCTGTCGATGCTGTAGCGGAAACGATCGGCACCGGCATCTACCCGGCTAATCATAATCAGGGCAGCGGTACCATCTTCCTGACCTTCGCAGCTTACGTTGGTTGTTTCTGTGATGAAGCGAACGTTATCAATAGCACAGCTATCTTCCACCCCACCACCTGTACAACCATCTTCTACGTTGAAAGCAACGGTATCTCGCTCGCCAGTAGGTACGTGGCGGTAGCGGAGTTCATACGTTCCGATGACCAGGTTATCGCCGGTATTTTGTGTAGTGGCCAGGGTATCATCAAAGGCAGTCACCCAGGCAAACTCATAGTTACTCGCGTCGCCACAACTAATCAGGACCCGGGCTTCTCCATCGCTACCATCGCAGCTAACGTCATTTACGTCTACGGCAACCGGGTTGGCATCGAGCCTTTCAGTAATCTGGATGGCAAAGTTTTCCGCGCAGCCGTTGATGTTGTCCTGCACCTGCAAGGTATAGTTTCCGGTATCGAGCAGGTTTACCACCAGGCTGTCGGTTACATTGGCCGGGTTTACCGGGTTGTTATCCGGACGAAACCAGTTGTAAGTGTAGTTGCCGCTGCCTCCGGAAATTGTTACCCTAATTTCCCCCGGGTTACTACATTCGATGTTGTTCCTATCGAGGGTAGCAATCTGAAGCTGGGTGGCAATTCCTACTTCAGAAGTGGTGGTATCGGTACATAGCGTTGTACTGTCGATGATGGTAATTTCGTAATTACCCTGGGCCAGGCTGTCAATTACGTACAGGTTACCTCCGATGAATTCCAGCGAATCAACCGTTGCTCCGGCGTCCAGGCTGTAGAAGAACGGCCCGGCACCATTAAAGATGTTCACCTGCACCCGTCCGTCGTTATCCCCGGTACAGGTAACGTTGGCATCAGTAGCTTCTGCTACAAGGATGCAGGTTTCACAAGCCGAGAATACCGGCATCACACCTTCTGCTATTCCCGGCATACTGTTTCCGCATCCGTTGGTAGCGACTACTTCAACAAATATGGAGTCATCTATTCCCAGGCCGGGTACGTCAGTACTGGTTACCGTTAAGCTGGTATCGCCTGAAGGCAGGGTAGCCGTAAAGGCTGTGCTGAAATTATTCAGGGTATCGAAGCGTACCAGGTAATTGTTCACATCAGTAACCGGGTTCCAACTAAACTGAACCGAATCGCAGGCAATGCTGTCGAAGTTCACCACTGGTATATCCGGGAAGTTATCGGTTTTCACCGTACCCGTTGTGGATACTACCGAATTGCAAGTGCCGACAGCTGTAACCCGATAGAAGAAATCGGTATCGTCGTTCAGCCCGGTAAATACGATGCTGGTATCGGCAGCCGGTAGGGT
This sequence comes from uncultured Roseivirgaceae bacterium, assembly GCA_964542855.1. GTDB lineage: Bacteria > Bacteroidota > Bacteroidia > Cytophagales > Cyclobacteriaceae > CAZIWJ01. Next base: position 3,860 of record CAZIWJ010000002.1, on the reverse strand, counting down.
AGTGCTGGCAACCAGCGAGGTGAATCCGGCATCGGTAGCCAATTCAGCAATAAAGCTATCGGCCAGGGTATCTGCATTCCAGATTATTCCCAGTGAATCGCAACCTGCCGGGTTGGCCGGGTCGAGCGTAACTACCGGAGTTACCGGCGGCGTTATGGCCTCGGTTGAGTCGAGTGCAACCGGTCCGGTACCACAACTGTTTTCGGCGGTAATGCGGTAATAGTAAGTTACGGCAGGATCTAAACCAGCAAACACGGTATCGGTTGCTACCACGGTTGTGCTAAACTCAGGCGATCCGAAACTAATATCGTCATCGATCTGTATCTGATAGTCGCTGGCATCGGTTACGGCATTCCAGCTTATTTCCAGGCTGTCGCAAGCCAGCAACGTATCGGTAATATTTTCCGGCAGGTCAGGGAAATTTTGCGTACTGTCGCTTCCGCTGGTAAACCCGGAATTAATACAGGTACCAAGCGATTGCACCCGGAAGAAAAATATTGTGCTGTCGGACAACGAGTTAAACGTTACCGAAGTAGTTCCCGATCCGTTTGGAACTACCGTAGCATCGTCGTCTATCGTGGTAAATGTAGCATCCGTACTAATTTCAACGAGATAATTTACCGCAAAGGGGGCATTGTTCCACGACAGGGTCAGGCTATCGCAGCCCCGGTTCGTGGCATTAATGGCCACCGGAGCAACCGGCGTTTGCGGGGTGCTCACCGAGTCAATTGCATTCGGCCCGAAACCACAGCCGTTAGCGGCAGCAAGCTGCACGTAATACCGGGTATTGGCTACTAAACCGGTTACATCGACCAGGGTATCGGAAACCAGCAAGTTGTCGTATCCGGCCAGCGGACTGCCGAAATCATTATCATCGTCTATGGTTACCTGGTACAATGAAGCATTAGGTGTTGCATTCCAGATCACCCGCAGGTTATCGCAGGTTACTGCCGTATCTTCAATACCCGTAGGTGCATCAGGTAAATCATCGGTATTGAACAGCCGGTTTGCCGTTGTAACGGTATCGCAGCTTCCACGGGCAGTAATTCTATAAAAATAGGGGGTATTATCGGTTAGCCCACTGAAAGTGGCTGTGGTATCCAGCCCGGTAACGGCAGACTGTAAATTAGTAGTAAATCCGGCATCGGTAGCCAGTTCCACAACATATTCGGTTGCCAGATCTTCTGCATTCCAGTTTAGCGTAACCTGGTCGCAGCTTAGGTTAGACTCGGCCAGTACATTTGGAGCACTGATTGCTGCCGGATTGGTAATGCTAATAGTGGTATCTACCACGCAGCCATTGTTATCTTCTACTGCGAGCAAATAAGTTCCGGCTGTTAACCCGGTAAATGCTCCTGAAGATTGAAGAGGAGATCCGTCCAGGCTGTAATTCAGGCTCCCTGTTCCTCCGTTGGCTACTGCTTCAATGCCACCATCGGCATCCCCGGGGCAGGTTGGGTCCGTTACATTCAGAAAATCGAAAGTAAGCGGAGCTGGCGTTACTGCATTCAGCAAGTCGATGGTAATTCCTGCTTTCTGACAATTATCAGAACTGTTCAGGTTATTGATATCCACGTAGTAGTACCCTCTCGGAACAGTTACTGTGTCAAGTACCTCGAAAGAACTTGCCGGTCCGGTGCCTGATAAGGTACTTACCGCAATGGTATCGATCTGGCCAACTCCCATTTCCCGGATGTAATGTACCTCAAAATCGTAGTTTCCACCCGACGAATTGGTAACTGACAATTCAAGGATAGTAGAATCAGAAGCACAGGCAGGCGTTTGAATCACTTCGAGCGCAGGCTGCAGGTCAGCTTCCGCAGCAGAATGAGCAACATATACGATATCCTGTCCGGTACATCCATTATCCGGGTTGGTGATGGTAACGGTACGAATTCCCCCGTTGCCGTCTCCTGGTGTATCGGCAAATGCATTATAAATGTAAAGGTCAGACTGCCCGGAATGAGCTTCTCCGTCAGACCATTCGTAATCGAAACTGGTTCCTACTCCATCGATCCTGGCAGAGTCGTAGATGGATATAGCATCATCATTACAGAAGCCGGTCGACAAAGAACCGTTAGGGCTCGGATTGAAGACCGGGGTAATGGCTATCTGTTCGGAAAATTCTATTTCAACAAGGTCAGAATCTGAACAGGATCCGTTCGTTTCTGTCCATTGCAGTTCGTAAGTTCCTGCGCTATCAGCAGTGAAGGTTGCATTCGGGTTAGTAGGGTCATCAAACGATCCGCTACCGCTTACAACAGTCCATACCCCTGAACCAACTGATGGCACGGCAGCCAGGGTTGCTGTGAGGTTACAGGCGGCGGTATCCGGACCAGCATCAGCTACGGGCTGTGCCGTAACGGTAATACTGGCCGTAAAAACATCCGAACTGGTACCCCCGTCGTTTACTGTTAGCTCAATGGTTTTCACTCCTGCCGAACTGTAAGATACTGCCGGAGGCGCATTGGTGTTATCAGTAGCCGGACTGGCATCGGTACCGAAGTTCCAGCCGTAAATCACTGCATTCGACGAAGCATCCGTAATCGTTAACGAATCTCCCACACAGATTTCAGTATCGCTGAGTAAGAAGTTTGCGGCTACTCCCGGTGAGCAGTCGTTTACAATAATGTTTTCGGTAGCCGTACTGCTACAGGTTCCGTTGTTGTATTCATAAGTTACTGTATAAGTACCCGGTCCGGCCAGTGAGGGGTCGAATCGGGCTGTCCCATCACCGAAGTCTACAAACCCTCCGGCAGAACTGGTAAAAGAACCATTGGGTGCATTATCACCCGTTAAGGTGATAGCTGTATCTGAAGCACAAAGTGGAGAGGTTACTCCAGAAATGCCTACTGCAGGGGCAGCATTGATCGTAACACTTACGGTATCAGCGGCCGGGCAGAATCCATCGGTGGTATAAATAATATCGAAACTCCCAGCACCGGTTGCTCCCAGGTCAATTGCTCCGTTGGAAGTAATTGTCACCCCGGGTTGTACCGCACTGAAAGAGCCTCCGGGCGAAGCCACGCTGAGAGGGGTAATAACCCCGTCTGATTCACAGAATGTAGTAGCTCCGTAGCTGAAAGAGGCATCATCGGCTTCGTTAATGGCAACGGTTCTTGAGCTTGTATTTGTACAGGTACCGCTGGTGGTATAAGTAATCAGGTAAGTACCGGGGATGCTCGATGATGGGTCAATCTCCCCGGTGGCAGGATCAATAACCAGCCCGCCGGGGGCGCTGAATGTACCTGCCACTACTGTAGCAGGAATGTAGGTTGAGGTGTCGTTTACACAGAACGCACCCTGCGAGTAGCTGAAAGTAGCATCATCGGGAGGCTTTACAGCTACGTAATCGGTTTTGGTTTCGGTATCGCTGGTAGGGGTTGCCGCAGCGTCATTCACTTCCAGGCTTACGGTTTTGGTGCCCGAAATACTGTATGTAACATCGTGTGGTCCGGCACCAGTTGCTGTAGCGGGAGAAGCACCGTTACCAAAGTTCCAGGAGTAGGTAGCTGAACCAGTAGCATTAACGGTCTGGTTCGTGTAAGTTACAGTTTCCCCGGCACACACATCTGTACTGGAAGCCGTGAAGTCGGCAGTCAGGTTAGGCGTAAACGGCTGAACCACAAGGGTTGCTATCGTATCATCGCTGCAGCCGTTCCCATTGGTGAAGCTGTAAATAATATCGTACGTGCCTGCGGTTGCCAGGGCCGGATCAAACGTGGCGGTTCCGTCGCCATTATCGGTTAAACCGGATCCGGCTGTTGTAGTTAAAGATCCTCCTACCGGGCTGTAGGTCAGGTTTAGCGGAGGATCGTTATCAAATACCGGGCTGCTCACCCCGCCCAGGGTTACCGTCG
>CAZIWJ010000001.1:0-48138 GCA_964542855.1 uncultured Roseivirgaceae bacterium | reverse complement strand
GTATCTTCAACCCCGGAAACTCCGTCTTTGGCTGATAACACGATCTTTGTCCCTTTCTGCAGATACAGGTTACCTTTCTTACTGATTATCTCAGTATTGGCGTAATCAATGCTGGATGTGGGAGCAAGCCCATCGGCGTATATTTCCCATAACACCTCCCGTTTTGGGTAAACGGTTTTGTGCGTTTCCCGGTCTACTGCCCAGCGGGTCCGTATGTAGTTTACTCCTTCGGTGTCGAAGAAATAAGGTTCAGCGTACTCTTTTGAGTCCGTATGACTCACCATCTGGTGCACTTCGTCATCTCTTTCGGGTGTATTACTCAGGGAGATGTAAACCGGCATATGTCGGTTCCAGTATAACCGCTCTTCTTCGTCTTTAAAAGCTTTCTTTTTATGTTCCGGCTGGTCCTGGGCATGAGCACTGCCCAGTAAGCAACCAGTTATAATCAGTAACATTAACGTTTTCATACACTTGTTCTTGATTGTGGTTTAACTTGTTTTAACTGATGTTCAGATACGTCGGTATCTTTGGGTTTAGGAGTATTTTCGTCCGGTTCAGACCAGGGTTGTAACTTAAACCCGATAACCAGGATATCATCTACCTGGGGGGTATCTCCTTTCCATTCGTCCAGGGTATACGCCAGGATTTCCTTCTGCTCGGCCATGGGTTTCTGGTGTATTTCCAATAAAAGGCGTTTTAGCTTTTTAGACATGAACTTCCGGCCTTCCGCACCGCCAAACTGGTCCTGGAACCCATCGGAATAGAGGTATACCCAGGTTGGGCGATCAATATGAATGTAGTGAGCAGTAAAACTACGTTCCTTTCCTTTCTGCATGCCGCCAACGGCTTGCTTGTTGGGCTTGATGGTTTGCACTTCGCCATCCTGAATCAGTACCATAGGGTTGTGGGCACCGGCAAATATTAGGCTATTCTCTTTCGGATGGATAAGACAAAGCCCCATGTCCATTCCGTCGCGATTTTCGGTATCTTCTTGTCGTAAAGATTGTTGAACCGATTTATGCAGTTCATTTAAAATCCGGTCGGGGGCTACTATTCCACGGGTACTGGCAATATTATTTAGTAGTTCAATACCAATCAGGCTCATGAAAGCACCCGGTATACCATGCCCCGTGCAGTCGACTGCCGAAATGAGAATACTTTCCTTAATATCCATAAAATCATTCTCCATTTCCCCGGTACTATGAAACCAGTAGAAATCGCCGCTTACAATATTCCGGGGCCTGAAGAAAACAAACGACTCGGGTAAATGCTCCTGTATTTTTTTAACTCCGGGCAGAGAAGCTTCCTGAATACGCTTAGCATAATTTATACTGTCGGTAATTTTACTATTCTTCTTTTTAATTTCTTTCAGGGCATTTTCAAGGTCGTTACTTTTTGCCTTGATTTCCCGCTGGCTCATAAGCAATTCTTCGGCCTGTTCATTAATTTCCCTGTTTTTCTCAGCCAGCTTTTTATTTTTCTTATGAAAAAGTATAAAACCGAAGCCGGTAAGTAGAAGCAGCACGGCCACGAACCCTAATCCATAAATTAACTGGTTGCGTATCAGTTGTTCATTTTCCAGTTGGGTTTCCTGCTCTTTCAGGGTTAGTTCCTTCATATCGATTTCCAGTTGTTGGGCCTTACGGGTTGCTTCTGCTTTTTCCAGGGCCTTACTGGTTTGCTGTAGTTCAGCCTGCGTAGCTTCTTTTTCCTGTTCCGCATTGCGTGTGCGCAACTCCATTTCGGTAAGCTTTTGCCGGTTTGCTGTTTCCTGCTGAGCAATTTGTTGCTGGTTCAGCTTTTTTTCAAAAGTTGAGTAGAGGTTAAAGTACTTGAAGGCCAGTTCAGTGTTGCCTGTCTTTTCGTAATATTCTGCTAGCATACCGTAGCAGGTACGCATGAGTTGAGTAGCTTCAATTTCCTGGGCAAGCTCCATAGCCGACCGGGTTTCGGAAATGGCGTTCTTGTATTGGTTCATTAAGGCATAGGTAGTAGCAATGTTAATCTGCCCGGCAGCCACCCCCCGTTCTTTTCCCAGTTGTTGTTGGTAATCCAGGGCAGTTCGCAGGTTGTTCAGCGATTCTGTATACTTACCCTGATCGGAGAAAATTAATCCTATGCTCTGGTAAATGGTAGCCAGGGCATTTTTATTTCTTATTTTTTTATTGATTGCAGCCGATTCAGCAAACGCATCGAGTGCACCCGAATAGTCTTGTTTGTCCCACAGAATGAATGCAATTTTATTCAAATACTTACTCGTCTCACTTTGGTTCCCTTCTTGCCGGTATTTAATTACTTTCTCTCGAAAATCAGCTAACCTGAGGGGCTGATCCTGGGCCAGTATACTGCCACTGCCCCCCGTAATTATAAAAGTTATTACCAGGCTGTAAAACAGCCGGTTATGGCTGGTATACTCGTTCATAAGTTGTGAAAAACTATTTCCTCTCATGTACCTTGTTCACTATTATAGTGCTGAACGAATTATTCATGTTCAGTATAAACCATTAGACATTTAAACACCAGCAAGCTTTATTCCGGACTGAAAAACGGGATGTACATAATAATAGAAAGGTGTATGCTGTACCGGGTAAAATGATTCGGGGGCTTAAAATCTTTCTTCCATTTATGGGAACGAGGAAGAATTTTTTCCCGGAATAAATAAAAAAAGGCATCCTTTAAAAGGGTGCCCTGAAGAGAGAAAAAGTATGAAGAAGCAAGCTGTTTATGCCAGTTTGATGTCTTTATTCAGGTATACATCCTGAACGGATTGCAGTAGTTCTACTCCTTCGTTGAAAGGACGCTGGAATGCTTTACGACCCATGATGAGGCCTACACCACCGGCACGTTTGTTAATTACAGCTGTTTTAACCGCATCAATTATATCGCTTTCACCTGATGAAGCTCCACCCGAATTAATTAAACCAATCTTCCCCATGTAACAGTTAGCTACCATATAACGGGTTAAATCGATTGGATGGTCGGTAGTCAGTTTGTCGTACATGTCGGGATGTGTTTTACCAAATTTCAGGGCTTTGAAACCACCATTTGTTTCGGGCAGCTTCTGCTTAATCATGTCTGCCTGAATGGTAACCCCGATGTGACACGCCTGGCTACTCATGTCTGTGGAGTTATGGTAATCGGTGCCGTTCTGTTTAAAATCGTTATTTCGGGTGTAACACCACAATATAGTTGCCATTCCCAGTTCGTGGGCATGCTGAAAAGCCTCGGATACTTCTTGAATCTGGCGGGTTGAGTTGTCGGAACCGAAATAAATGGTTGCTCCTACCGCAGCAGCTCCCAGGTTCCAGGCTTCTTCTACCGAGCCGAACATGATCTGGTCGTACTTATTTGGATAAGTAAGCAACTCATTGTGGTTAATTTTTACGATAAAAGGAATTTTGTGAGCATACTTTCTGGCATTCTGAGCCAGTACACCGAACGTAGTAGCAACAGCATTACAACCGCCTTCTATGGCCAGTTTAATTATATTTTCCCCGTCGAAATACATAGGGTTGGGAGCAAACGATGATCCGGCAGTATGTTCAATTCCCTGATCTACCGGAAGGATAGAAATATACCCGGTATCAGCCAGGCGGCCGTGCCCCATCATACTTTCCAGGTTACGCAGTACCTGAACGGGACGGTTTGATTGCACGAAGCTATCGTCAATGTAGTTACCTTCCGTATTTCTGATATCTGCTTTGGGAAATGTTTTGCATTGGTGCTCCAGCAAGTAGGAAGCCTCGCTACCCAGTAACGATTCTATTTTACTAATGTCTGCTGCTATAGCCATATGTTTAGATTTTACTGAGAAATGAATTTGAATAGTATTTGCTTTGCCCGGTCGTAGAAATGAATTGCTTTACAACTGGTAATGTTTGTGGCAAATATTATCCTATTTTTTCAAGGTTGCAATGTTGCTGGGCAGTAATTAGTCTGCCTTCTCTTCCTTTAGTTTCCAGAGTGAATCAGAAAAAAGGCTATTAGCATCGATAAAGTTATGCACAACCTCAAACCCTGAGGCTTCGGCCAGGGCATTAATATCGGCCAGGTCATACTTCTTCGATCGTTCCATAAACATTGCTTCCCATGCATTAAAATGGAAAGTCTGATCTAGCGAAGCAATGTAAACGTCTTGTTCTTCTTTACTGATCAGGTAACTTTTCACGTTACCATCTTGTGGGTTATACACCGGGTAGAACTCGAAAGTATGTTCTTTAAATTCTCCTCCCAGTTCCCGGTTAATTCGCTTGAGCAGATTTTTACTGAAAGAAGCAGTGATACCTGCTGCGTCGTTGTAAGCATTAAGGATAGTAGTTGGATTCTTTTTCAGGTCGAAACCAATCATGAATCGATCGTCCGAGTCCATGAAACTGGCTATTCTCCTAAGAAAGTCTACCGATTCCTTCCGGCTAAAATTACCAATATTTGCCCCCAGGAATAAAATAGCTTTCCGTACGTGATCGGTACTATCTTCAATGCGGTGAAAAACTTCAAAGAAATCGCCTTTTACTCCTTTAACGTGCAATTTAGGAATAGATTCCTCCAGATCATTTTCGAGGTAATCGACAATGTTAGGGGAAATGTCATTGGGAATATATTTAAACTGGGTTTGTTTATCCACAAAGTACTGGAGCAATACTTTTGTCTTGTACCCATCTCCGGCCCCAAACTCAACCAGATCGAACGATTCTACTCCTTCCTTCAAAGTAGCCAGGATATTTTCTTTCTGTTCTTTAAAAATGTTGTACTCCGCGCCGGTGAGATAGTACTCAGGCATCTCCATAATCTGTTGGAAAATTCGATCTCCGTATTGATCATAAATATACTTGGAAGGGAGAAATTTTTTGTCTGCTGTCAACCCTTCCCTAACATCTAGGGCAAATGTACGAGATGACTGATCAGATATAACAGGTTGGTTTTCTTCCGCCAGGGAAGAATGATCTTGTTTTGAATTCATGAGTTGATTTAAAGGATTAATGTTCGGCTAAACGGATGCCCGTAAATTGCCAGCGTTTATCGGGTTGCAAGAAATTACGGTACGTGTTCCGGATGTGAGTACACGATGTAGCGCAGGAACCTCCCCGCAATACCATCTGGTTAATCATAAATTTACCGTTGTATTCTCCCAGGGCTCCGCTTACGCGTTTGTAAAAAGGGTAAGGAAGGTAAGCACTGGTAGTCCATTCCCATACATCTCCGATAAACTGCATATTATTGTTTATCCTTGGGCGGGGTTGAAAATTCAGGCTTTCAATTAGGTTTGCTTCTTCCAGCACCCCTGCATTAGAAGTAAGGTTAGCCGTTTGTATCGAGGCCACTTCCCATTCAGCTTCTGTGGGTAATCGTTTCCCTTTCCACCGGGCATAGGCATCGGCTTCGTAATAACTTATGTGCGTAACCGGGGCATCGAGATCGATTTTTTGTAACCCTTGCATGGTGAAATAATACCACTCCCCTTTAGTAAAATGCCAGTATCCCGGTGCCTCGATGCCATGTTCGCGAATATAGTCCAGCCCGTCGGCTAACCAGAGATCATAGTTCTGATATCCCCCATCCTGCATAAACTCGAGGTATTCGCGGTTGGTAACAAGGCGGTCCATGATTTTAAAATCGTGCAGGTAAACCTGGTGGGCTCCCACTTCATTGTCATAATGAAAGGTGTCGCCCTGAAAGCCTACTTCGTAAACACCTGAAGAAAAAGGCAACCATTCTGCGTTAGAAATTGGTTTGGACGCTTCCACAATACCTTTTGACTTGTAAACAGGCAGTAGAGGGTTGTTACCAAGAACGTATTTAATATCGGTAATCAGTAATTCCTGGTGCTGCTGTTCATGGTTGATCCCTAGTTCCAGCAGGTAATAAATGGTGCCGGCGTTTTTATCATCCAAATTACTAAGCAGGCGGTTCATGGCTTCGTCTACGTGCTTGCGGTAAGCCATTACGGCTGCAACTCCCGGGCGTGATAAATTTCCCCGGTTGGAGCGTACTACCCGGTCGCCTTTGCTTTCGTAATAACTATTGAATACATAGAGAAAATCCGGATCGTACAATTGATAATCTTCCATGTATTGCTGAAGAACAAAGGTTTCAAAGAACCAGGTGGTATGGCCCAGGTGCCACTTGGGCGGACTCACGTCTACGATGGGTTGAACCACGTAATCTTCTTCCTGTAATGGCTCGCAAATGGATACAGTCTGGTTTCTCACTTCATGGTAATGCCCACAAAGCGCATTTAGCGTTTGGTCAATCGGACTACTTGCTAGTGGTGTTTTCAAGAGAAATAGTATTTCGTGCCCTGATAACTGGGCGTTGGCAAAATTTAATCCCACTAAGGTAAATAATGCTTCTTGGAATAAAAAGTTTAAGGAAGTTTTACTGTTTCCCAGGAAAGGGATTCCGGAATAACAAAATACTGGTTAATAGGATCGTATATAATGTCCTTGTATTTGGCGGGAATGGTACTTACTCCCTGACGGGTAATTACGCCGTATCGTTTTTTTCGCTTAACAATAGTATACTCCCTAGAAACGGGTTTTAGGCTCTCGTAGCGCGGGTAAATCAACAAGTTACCCGACGAACTGGCCAGTCCTGCTTTTTCCTTTCCCTGCTCTATTTTTGTAATGAGATAATCGCCATCGGGCTGCCTTTCTATAGATGAATATTCAGGTGGGAGCACTTCTCCGTACTTCCGGTGTATCAGCCCGTAAAGCGAATCAGCCCTTACAATAGCCGTTTTTCCTTGGAAAGGATAAACTTTGTTGTAATGCGGTTGAATAACAATACGTTCTAGTTTATCAATAACCCCCCATTTTCCCAATAGCTTTACAGCCGCCAGTCCGTCGTGAAAAAAAGTAATGGAATCATAACGATTGGCAATTCTCAGGAGGCCGTTGGTATCGATAAACCCGTATTTGTTCATAGCCTTAATTCCCAAAAATCCGTTACTCACCGGGTAGATGGAAGTGTAAACATTATTGTCGGACAACACAATTTTACCATCAAGGTGCATTAGCCCCGTTTTTCCGTGCTTGTGAAACCGGTAAACGCCTTCTTCACAGGCCGATATACTGTCGTAGGTTGTCGGTAATAACTGTTCACCCTCGTATGAAATCAGGCCGTAATTACCGAGAGCATCAATTTCCCAGATACTATTGCCGTTATTAACCAGGGTATTGGTTGTTTCGTATAGTTTTTCACCTTCAAGGGTAATAATGCCAGAGAGGGTGTCGGCGTAATAACGGGGAATAGTTTTGTAAAGCACCCGGTCGTTATTGAGTACTTCAAGATTCCTTCCGGCCCCGTTCTCCTGGAATGGATCGATGCACCAGTTTCCTTCTTTGTTAATAATGCCTTCTGAGCCGAGGTAAGCAACCTTGCTTCTGCCTTCGCTGAAAGGCGATACTGTTTCGTATTGGCAACTGATAACCTCTTCACCCATGGCATTCATAAACCCCCAATAGCCTTTGCGTTTAACTGGTATCAGGTTATGGCTATGTTTTCCAATATCCTGGTAGTTAAAATAACTTAATTGCGCTCCGGAAGAGGAATATACAGTCCATCGAATCTCATCTTCGTAATCCTTTCCTGCATATACGAAGGGTAATTCAACCCGAAAGGTATCGTATTCCGGTTCAATGATTAGCTCAGACCGGTTTAAACTGTACAGTCCGAGATGGTTATTATTCCCGATCACCGCATATTCGGGAGTAAGCGAATGAACGTGGAAGTGCAAAGGTAATACCGGTTGCGACTGCAGGTTTACAAACGTTTCGAACTCGCCGTTGGCCACCCTGTACAAGTTATCCTTGATTGGCTGAACCTTCTCGTAATGAAGTACGCCCTTACGTTGGCGTTTACCGTCGATAATCTGCCAGTTTTTAAAAGGGAGTACCCTTACCTGCCCACTGGTATCAATTTTAATTTGTTTATAAACCGGGGGGATTAGCTCGCTGCCGCGATCATCCAGCACCCCGTACATTCCAAATTTCTGGCTCAACAACCGACCTTTTCTAACATCACCCAGTTCATCGTAATTATGCCCGCTCAAAAAACCATCTGCTGCAGAATAAAGCGCATACTGGTTGTTATCGTTTCTCACGGCAAAAAGCTCTTTGCCTAAATGCGCTATCTTACTGTAATTAAATGCCAGAAGGGCCTGTCCTTTATCGTCGATAATGGCATACTTCAGCTGTTCATTAACCTTTCTGGCAGCAACTAAATGTTTGCCGGCCACGCTGAGCCGGTAGTAGCGAAAAGGAATCCGTTCTTTACCTTTGGTATTCAGTACGCCAAACAACGACAGGTTGGAATTATTGGCGCGGCGCGAAGCAATAATCAGTTTGTCGTGGTAAGGTTGAAGCGAGAAATAAAGTGGAGGGGTTATTTTCCGATTATTGACTTCCATCAGGCCCCAAAGCTTACCTTCTTTATATCCTATAACTTTGTCGTAAATAAGCTTCTCTTCTTTACTGGTCCACCCCATATCATCGTAATTGGTAGGGATCACAAGTGTTCCTTCCTCATTGGCCAGCCCTTTTTTACTATTCTGCTCAACCACGTGCATTCCCGGTTCAGGGTCGGGAAGCGTAGTAAATTGAACCGCCATTGTATGAATGAGAAAACTGAAAACAAAAATGAACATGGTAAGAAGCTGCTTATACAGGTTTGGTTATTTACCAAACTTAAGATGTAATATAAACAATGCCGGGTGGAAATTTTCTGACTTTTTCCATTGGTTATTATAAACGTAAGGTTTTAGGTGCTTCCTGATCAGTATTTGCTTTTTATACGATTAGCAAAGGAAAAGTAATCAGGTAAATATCCTGTTAGCAGAAAAATACCTGTTGTTACTGGTTATTAATTATAATTTTAAAAAAGAGGAGGCAAAATATGCATTCAACTTAACTGATTAGCAAAATAAAAGGGGTTAACTTGATTTAATTAAATTTTCTTGCTAGATTAAAATAGAACAACACTAATATCTTTTTAATTTTGAACCTATATTCATATGCATCTAGAGGGAACTCACACCATCAAGGCTAGCCCGCAGGCAATTTGGAAAGTTATTCTGGATCCTGAAACTCTGGCCAGGGTAACCCCCGGTATCAAATCGCTTGAAGCCACGGAAGAAGATAAGTACAAAGCTATATCAGAAGTAAAACTGGGGCCGGTAAGTGGTCGGTTTACGGGTGATATGCAAGTTGCTAACAAGGTTGAAAATGAAAGTTTCGTTTTAAAAATGAAGCAAAACAGCCGGATCGGTAATGTTTCTGCCGAAGGAAAAATCAGCTTTAGCCCATCAGCTGAAAACGAAACTGAAATTGTTTTCGCGGGCGACGCCAAATTGTCGGGTACATTGGCCCGTACAGGGCAGCGTGTGCTAAGCGGCGTGGCCAACACCCTTACCCGCCAGTTTTTCGAGGCGCTAGAACAGGAAGTTACCTCGGCCGGGGAACGCGATGCAGCAACTGCAGCAGCCGCACAACCAGTTACTGAAGAACCAGTACAGGCAACTACCCCCGAACCTGAAGCCACTCCCTCATCCGTGCAGGAACCAGCTATTCAGGAAACAGCTGCTGCCGCTTCTCATTCAACCGAAACGGCTACAGCCACCGCTTCATCAACTAAAGAGGAAGAGGGTGAACAACTAAAGGAAGGCCTGAAAAGCAGTGGCTTTTTTGCTGGTATCGGCCGGTTTTTCAGAAACCTTTTCAGTTCCAGTAACTGAGTTTTACACGCATATATTTATTTATTCATATCACGCCTAAATCTAAAACTAACAAGCAAATGGGAGTTTCGATCAACGTTACTGTTAACGGAAAACAGTATGCCCACGAAGTGGAACCTAGAATGCTGCTTGTTCATTACCTGCGCGACAAACTGAGTCTTACGGGTGCCCACATTGGTTGCGATACCAGTGGCTGCGGTGCCTGCACAGTAATAATGGACGGCAAGGCAACCAAAGCATGTACCCTATTGGCCGTACAGGCCGATGGTTCGGAAGTACTCACAGTAGAAGGGCTCGCTGACGGCGAGAAACTGCATCCTATTCAGGAAGGTTTCCGCGAAGAGCACGGCCTGCAATGTGGATTCTGTACACCGGGTATGATAATGATGGCCTATGATTTATTAAAGGGTAACCCGGATCCATCGGAACAAGAAATCCGGCACTCGCTGGAAGGTAATTTCTGCCGTTGTACCGGCTATCACAACATTGTGAAGTCTATTCAGTATGCAGCTAAAAAAATGAAAAAACCAGAGGAAGTAGCACTATGAGCAGTTTAATAGGACAATCCGTAAAGCGAGTTGAAGACAAGCGATTCCTGACAGGAAAAGGTAAGTACGTTGATGATATGGTACTGCCTAATATGACGTACGGCTACATAATCAGAAGCCCGTATGCACACGCCAAAATTTTGAGTATCGATGCCTCAGAAGCATTGGAAATGGACGGTGTGGTAGCCGTTTACACGGGTAAAGATATTGCCGATTCTGGCGTAAATGGCATTCCTACCGGATGGCAGGTCGATTTCAAGAACGGCGATACCATGAAAGAACCACCACACCCCATGCTGGTGGCCGATAAAGCTCGCTACATGGGTGATGGAGTGGCCATTGTTATTGCCGAATCCAGGGATATTGCCGTTGATGCTGCCGATGTGGTAATCATCGACTACGAAGAACTGGATGCAGTAACTAATGCCCAGAAAGCATTGGAAGATGGTGCACCGCTGGTACACGATGATGTACCGAACAATAAGCCTTTCGACTGGGAAATCGGCGACAAAGCCAAAGCTGATGATGCTATTGCCAATGCGCACCATGTAACCACCATGGAGTTCATTAATCAGCGCATGATTCCCAACCCGATTGAGCCACGCGCTGCCATCGGTGATTATGATGCTGCACGCGAAAAGCATACCTTGTATACTTCTACCCAAAACCCCCACCTGATCCGTTTACTGATGTCGGCATTTGTGCTGGGTATTCCCGAACATAAAGTCCGGGTGGTTGGCCCCGACGTAGGGGGTGGATTTGGTGCCAAAATTTTCCACTACGCGGAAGAGGCACTGGTAACCTGGTGTTCCAAGCAACTGGGCCGCCCGGTAAAATGGACGGCCGAGCGTAGTGAATCGTTCATGACCGACGCTCACGGTCGCGACCACATATCCAAGGCTGAAATGGGCTTTGACCAGGAAGGTAACATCATGGGGCTTCGTGTTAAAACGTACGCTAACCTGGGAGCTTACCTGTCTACTTTCGGCCCGGCAATTCCTACTTACTTGCATGGTACCCTGTTGCAGGGAGTTTATACCACTCCGGCAATATACCTTGATATGAACGTGGCATTTACGCATACTACACCGGTAGATGCCTACCGTGGAGCCGGTCGTCCGGAGGCTACTTATCTGCTAGAGCGCATGATGGATACAGCTGCGCTGGAAATGGGAATGGATCCTGCCGACTTGCGTCAGCAGAACTTCATCCCTGCTTTCGATGGGGTAAACGAACCTGGATATATGACCCAGGTTGCCTTACAGTACGATAGTGGCGACTACGATGCCAATTTCCAGAAAGGCCTGGCTGTGCTGGATTACGCCGGCTTCCGAAAAGAACAGGAAGAAGCACTGAAAAATGGTAAAATGCTGGGGGTAGGCTTCTCAACCTACATTGAAGCCTGCGGTATCGCTCCATCGGCCGTGGTAGGAGCACTGGGCGCCCGTGCCGGGTTGTACGAAAGTAGCCAGGTACGTGTGCAGCCTACCGGTAAGGTAAGTGTGTTTACCGGATCGCATTCTCACGGACAGGGTCACGAAACAACATTTGCCCAGGTTGTTGCCGAGAAGTTCGGTATTCCGCTGGAGGATGTTGAAATCGTACACGGCGATTCCGATTCAGTTGCCTTTGGTATGGGTACTTACGGATCCAGAAGCCTTGCCGTAGGGGGTAGTTCCATCGTAAAGAGCGTGGAAAAGGTAATTGAAAAAGGAACCAAGATTGCCGCTCACAAGTTGGAAGCCAACGAAGAGGATATTGAATATTCCAACGGGAAATGGACCGTGAAGGGTACCGATAAGTCAATCACCTTTGCTGATGTTTCCTTAACGGCTTACGTACCGCACGATTACCCGGAAGGCCTTGAACCCGGACTGGATTTCTCCAGCTTTTACGATCCAACTAACTTTACTTATCCGTTTGGTACTCACATCTGTGTGGTAGAACTGGACCCGGATACCGGAAAAACCACAGTAAAGCGTTTTGTAGCTGTCGACGACGTTGGAAATGTGGTTAACCCCATGATCGTAGAAGGTCAGATCCACGGTGGTGTGGTACAGGGTATCGGACAGGCGTTGTACGAAGGAGCCCAGTACGACGAGTATGGCCAGTTAATCAACGGATCGTATATGGATTATACCATGCCGCGCGCCGATGACTTCCCGATGTTTGAAGTAGATAAAACTACTACCCCCTGCCCGCATAACCCGCTGGGTGTTAAAGGAGCTGGTGAAGCCGGTTGTATTGGTTCAACTCCTGCTGTGGTAAACGCTGTTCAGGATGCCATTCATAAGGCATATGGAGCTATCCCTAACCTGGAAATGCCACTTACTCCGCAGAAAGTATGGACTGCCATTAATGAAGCTAAAAACGCACAAAAAGTAGAAGCATGATACCTACCGCATTCGATTATAAAAGAGCCTCATCGGTAGATGAGGCCATACAACTGTTGGAAGTACATGGTATGGACGCCAAAATTGTGTCGGGTGGACATAGTTTAATTCCGGCACTAAAGCTAAGGCTGAACAGCCCGGCCGTGCTGATCGATATCGCCAAAATACCTGAGCTCCGTTACATCCGCGAGGAAAATGGTGAAGTGGTAATTGGTGCCCTCTCAACGCACCGGGAAATTGCTGAATCGGCCCTGGTGAAAGATAAGCTTCCTTTTATTGCTGAAGCCGGTAACATGATTGGCGACGTACAGGTACGGAATAAAGGAACGCTGGGTGGAAGCCTGGCTCACGCTGATCCTGCTGCCGACTGGCCTGCTACCCTGATTGCAGCAGAAGCTAATATTGTGATAGCTGGTAAAAACGGTAAGCGTAGCATTCCTATTGCCGATTTCTTCGAGGATATTTATCTGACCAAGCTGGAAGAAAATGAGATTATTACGGAAATTAGGGTGCCTGCTCTACCAGCTAACACGAAAAGCAGCTACCAGAAGTTCGTACAGCCGGCCTCCCGGTTCGCAATCGTAGGTGCGGCTGTTGCTATAACTGAAAATAACGGGGTTTGCGACCGGGCCAGGGTAAGCCTGACCGGTGTATCGAACTACGCATATCGCGAAACAGCCGTTGAGGATGCACTTGTTGGTAAACAACTTACCAAAGAAAACATCGAGGCTGCTGCCAATGCTGCTGCAGAAGATATGGAAATCCTGAGCGATCACTTTGCTTCTGAAGAGTACCGTAAGCACCTGGCGAAAACTTATGTGAAGCGTGCCTTGATGGCCGCATCGTAAAGTGCTGATTTTTTTGCATCAATTAGGCGGGTATTCCCGCCTTTTTTTATAGCAGCAATATGATCACTTTATTTCAACCAATTATCCTTAAATTTTCGGTTTTAGTATATTACCAAATCACGAAAAACCAGCACACCTGATATGGTACAGAATGCCGAGCTGGATAAAATCCAGCACATGCTTGAGGAACAGAACTATGTTACTGAAAAGAGCATAGTGATGTCTATATTTCTTTCCATGAAATTAAATAAGCCTCTGCTTATTGAGGGTCCTGCCGGAGTGGGAAAAACTGAAATCGCCAAAGTGATGGCTAAAGCGCTCGAAACTGACCTGATTCGGTTGCAATGTTACGAAGGGCTCGATGCAACCCATGCTCTGTACGAATGGAACTACCAGAAACAGCTGCTCCATCTGAAAATGGAAGAGAATTCCAGTAAAACGGTCGAGCAGAAAGAAGCAACTATATTCAGTGAGGATTTTTTAATGAAACGCCCATTGCTGGAGGCGATTACCCACCCAAAAGCACCTGTACTGCTTGTCGATGAAGTAGACCGCTCGGATGAAGAATTCGAGAGCTTTATGCTGGAGGTTTTCTCCGACTGGCAAATTACCATTCCCGAAATTGGTACCATTGCGGCGAATCACCTTCCGCATGTGGTTATTACCAGTAATCGGGTTCGGGAACTTTCAGAAGCCCTACGGAGAAGATGCCTGTATTTATGGGTCGACTATCCAACGTTTGAAAAAGAAGTTCAAATCGTTCAGAATAAGGTGCCGGGAGTTGATACCAGGCTGGCTGAACAGATCTGTGCGTTCATGAGGGAAGTACGGGCCATGAAACTGGAGAAAGTTCCAGGCGTGGCAGAAACCCTCGATTTTGCCTCTGCCCTGGCCTCGCTCCATATCGATCACCTGGAAAAAGAAATGCTAGAAGATGTACTTGGGGTAGTGTTGAAAGACTGGACTGATGTTCGCAATACCCGTGATTCCCTCTCTGAATTAATGGAAAAAGCCGGGCTGAAATCCAGGTTCGAGCAAATATGATTAAAATCCGGTGAACCCGTTCAGGCTAATCTGTCGGCTATGACCAGGTCTGGGCCGAAGAAATTAAATTATTCATTTAAGTTGTTTTCTAAATAATAACAGGTGAATTACAGGATGTTATGGAGCTAGTTACCCGTCAAACATCATTAAGCGCCAATATTGTTGGTTTGTGCCGGTTTCTGCGGAAACAGGGGTTCAGGTTAGGGCCTAACGACTACATGGACGCTATGAAAGCGCTCGAAGTAGTACCTTTTCGCGATCAGGACACCATGCAGAAAGTAATGAAGGCTATTCTCACCCGTAGCGTAGGTGAGCAGATGGTTTTCGATGAACTATACCAGCAGTACTGGCGCGAACTGGAAAAAGCTTCAGACGCTAAGCAAAAAGAGGAAGAAAAACCAACGAAAGAAAGCAATAGTGGCAGCAGTGCAAATAAAAATAACCTGCCAACGGTGCAGTCGCTGAAAAGCTGGGTGAATGGTGAAAAATCGGCTGAAGACACTTTGGAAACAGCTACTTACAGCGCAGGCAAAGTAAAAAGCATGCAGGATTTCAGTACGTTCACAGATGAAGAACTGCACGAAGTTACACAACTGGTATCCATGATGGGTAAAACCCTGGCCCGCCGCTCCCAGCGGCGCTACAGAAATACCCGGCAGCAACGTAATTTCGACGTGAAGCAAACTATTCGTAAAAATATGCGGCGGGGAGGAGAAATAGTGGAGCTGGCTTACAAACGAAAAAAAATCCGCAACCTGAAGCTGGTCATGCTTTGCGATGTAAGCAAATCGATGGACCTGTACTCCCGCTTCCTGGTTCAGTTCATTTACGCTTTCCAATCGGTATATAAACGCATTGAAACCTTTGTATTCAGTACCTCTCTTTACCACGTTTCAGGTTCGCTGCAGCATCGCGACTTTTCAGTGGCGCTGGAAGAAATTAGCCGAAAAGTAGATGGCTGGTCGGGAGGTACCCGCATCGGAGAGTCGTTTCAACAATTCTGCCGGGAATATGGTAACCGCATGCTGGACGGCCGCACGATTGTGTTAGTTATCAGTGATGGCTGGGATACCGGGGATACAGATATACTGGAAGAAAGTATGGAATTTATACATAAACGATCGGGAGGGGTAATCTGGCTGAATCCTTTAGCAGGGAATGAAGATTACACGCCCAGCGTGAAAGGAATGGAGGCTGCTATGCCTTTCATTGATGTGTTTGCTCCCGCACATAACCTGGACAGCCTGCGCAATATTCTTGCACACATTAAGCACTTAAAGAAAAAATAATGCCGGGTCGTATAGAAAAGTCTGGCGTTTATCAGGTTTGTTTGCTCTCAACTTCCAAGATGCTTAATTTAAGTTAATAAAATACAAAACTTGTTAGCAATTATGAGAAAAGGAATTTACCTGTTGCTTTGCTTTCTGGTGTTGCACACTTATAGCCACGAAAGTAATGCCCAACGAAGAAAAAAATCTGCGACCGTAGACTACGATGAGTCGCTTTATTCTGCTATTAAATATCGAAATATCGGCCCCTATCGGGGAGGACGTTCCAGCACAGTTGCCGGTGTTCCTGGCGATCGGAACACTTACTATTTTGGCTCGGTAGGGGGTGGAGTATGGAAAACCAACGACGGTGGATCCACCTGGAAAAACATATCGGACGGATACTTCGGTAATTCTATCGGATCGGTTGCCGTGGCTGAATCAGACCCCAATGTTATTTATGCCGGTCAGGGAGAAAAAACCGTAAGAGGTAATGTTTCCTCTGGTTTTGGTGTATGGAAATCGACCAATGCTGGCGATAGCTGGGAGTTTGTAGGCTTAAAAGATACCCGGCACATCGGCCGGATTCGTGTTCACCCGGAAAACCCGGATATCGTGTACGTTGCCGCCATGGGCGATTTATGGAAGTCGTCTGATTCCCGCGGTGTTTATAAAAGCACTGACGGTGGAAAATCATGGAAAAAAGTTCTTTTTGCCAACGAGGATGCTGGTGCGGTAGACCTGGTAATCGACCCTAACAACCCGCGCGTGCTGTACGCTTCTACCTGGAATGTACGTCGTACGCCTTACAACTTCTCCAGCGGTGGGCCAGGCTCGGACTTGTGGAAAAGTACCGATTCCGGTGCAACCTGGGAAAAGCTTACCGAATTACCCAATATGCCCGAAGCCCCAAGGGGAATTATCGGTGTTACCGTATCACCGGTAAATTCAAACCGGGTGTGGGCGTTAATTGAAGCCGATGACGGAGGAGTTTTTCGCTCTGATGATGGTGGAAAGTCCTGGAAGAAAATCAGCCGGAATCGTGCCCTGCGATCCAGAGCATGGTACTATACGCGCATTATTGCCGACTCGCAAGATGAAAATAAGGTGTACGTGATGAACGTCTCTTATGGCAAGTCTACCGACGGAGGAAAAACCTGGACGCTGCACCGTGCACCACACGGCGATCACCACGACTTGTGGATTGATCCGAACGATAATCAGCGAATGATTATTGGCGACGACGGTGGTGCACAGGTTTCTACCGACGGCGGTGAAAACTGGACTACCTACCATAACCAGCCTACATCTCAGTTTTACCGTATTGCTACCGACGATCATTTTCCTTACAGAATTTACGGAGCACAGCAGGATAACTCATCAATCCGTATCAGCCACCGGTCTGATGGAAATGCCATAACCGAAAAAGACTGGGAAGTAACAGCCGGTGGGGAAAGTGCCTACCATGCTATCGATCCGGATAATAACGACATCGTTTACGGGGGTAATTATAAAGGTTACCTGTACCGATACAACCACGAAAATAATCAGCGAAGGTCTATTAACGTTTGGCCACTGAACCCTGCTGGTTCCGGGGTTGAAGTAATGAAATACCGCTTCAACTGGAATTTTCCCACGTTTTTTTCACATCACGACAGCGACAAGCTATATGCTTTTTCCCACCGGGTCCATACTACTACCAACGGAGGGCAAAGCTGGGAAGTCATCAGTCCCGATTTAACCCGGGCAGTGCCGGAAACCATGAAGTCTTCCGGAGGCCCGATTACCCAGGATAACACCGGAGTAGAATTTTATGCCAACATTCTAACCGCCGCTGAAAGTCCGTCTGAAAAGGGAGTCCTCTGGACCGGTTCTGATGATGGGTTACTTCACATTACCCGAAACGGTGGAGAAAGCTGGGATGATGTAACTCCGCCTGCTGCACCGAAAATGATCATGTGGAACAGTATTGACATTCACCCGGAAAAAGCCGGAACCGTTTACGTGGCCGGTACGCAGTATAAATTAGGCGACTTTAAGCCCTATCTTTATAAAACTTCCGATTTCGGACAAACCTGGACCACCATCACCGAAGGTATCGATCCCCTGCATTTTACCCGCGTGGTTCGGTTAGATCCAAACCGTGATGGCTTATTATACGCTGGTACTGAATATGGTATGTATGTTTCTTTCGATGACGGAGCATCATGGAAACCGTTCGACTTAAATCTGCCTAAAGTACCTATCACCGATCTCCAGGTAAAAAACAACAACCTTGTTGTAGCCACCCAGGGAAGAAGTTTCTGGCTGATTGATGATCTTACGCCCCTTCATCAACTGAATGAAGCCGTGGCAAGTGCGGAATTTCACCTGTTCCGGCCTAAGCCCAGTTATCGCATCAATACTTCCAGTCGTGGGAAAAGGAACCCCCTGCTGGAAGGAGAAAATCATCCTGATGGAGTTATGATTTACTACAATCTGCCTGAATCGCTGAACGACGATGACGAGGTTGTGCTGTCGGTAAGGGAAGAAGATGGTACCCTAATTAAGTCTTTCTCTAATGCAGCCAGCAAAAAGAATAAATTGGAAGCAAAACCGGGGGCAAACTATTTTGTATGGGATATGCGATATCCGGATGCTACTTCCTTCGAAGGGCTGATCCTGTATTCTTCCAATACAAAAGGGCCGAAAGCTGTTCCGGGTAATTACCAGGTGCAACTGGAGGTTAATGGGGAAAGTAAAACCCAACCTTTTGAAATCCTGAAAGATCCGAGAGTGAATAGCTCGCTGCAGGATTTACAGGCGCAGTTCGACTTTCTGATCGACGTTCGTAACAAGCTGTCGGAAGCACATCAGGCCGTAATTGACATCCGGGCTATGCGCAAAGATTTGGAATACCTGAAAAGTAAACTGGGCGATAAGCCTCAATACGAGGAAATTATTTCCGCAGTGAACAAGTTCAATGCGGCTATCACTGTAATTGAAAATAATATTCACGAAACTCGTAATGAGGCATACCAGGATCCGCTTAACTTCGGAATAAAGCTGAATAACCGGTTAGCTTACCTGGCTACCCATGAATCGGCAGGAGATTTCCGCCCTACTCAGCAGGGTATTGAATACAAGAAAATTGTATCGGCCCAGATCGATGAGGAAATGGCCTCATTGAACCAGGTAGTGGAAGCACAGTTACCGGCACTGAACCGGATGATCAGTGAAAAGGACATCAGTATGGTAATGATGCCTAACGGCAATGAAGAACTGGGAATGAGGTAATCATTTCTTTTTATCAAATACCACGTACCGCCCCTGAAAAAGGGCGGCTTTTTCATTAGAATCCCCTTCAATGTAGGCTTCTACATTGATGCGGGATTTTTTTCTTTTGGTATAGGTTCGAGCAAACGCTGAAACAGATTCTTCAGGGGGAGCTATACAGCAGGCAATAAAGTCGCCGGTTACCGGGTTACGGTAGTCTACTTCACTATTTTGTACCACAATGCGGGGGAGAGGTTCAAAGTCGAGTGAAAGAAAGCGCACTCTCGACCAACCTGCCAGTAAAAGCAGGCAGGCAATACTTCCTCCAAAAATGGTGGCTTCGTGGTTGATGTTCGGTTCAAATGGCGCTTTAATTCGGACCATCTCGTAGCTAAAGTCGAGAACTTCAACCCCAAGCGAACGGGAAATAGGAATTTTCTGGTGCAGGTAGCTCTGTAATTCAGGGGCAGTCATTACTAAATAGTTAGCGGTGCAATTATACAGGTTAACTTACGAATTCAATAAAAGATGAGCCTATTTTCTATAAAATGATGAAAAGAATTGACAAACAAGACATTAGAAAATTATGGTTCTCTGACAAAAATGGCGGAAAGTGATAGCTTTCATTATAAATGAGCGCATATTTTTTGAACAATTGTTAGCCTCACCTGAACTGAAGGTGGATAAGGTAGCCTATGAAAGCAATCAGATTATACTCCACTGGCATGGCGAGCATGACGCTCATTCATGTTGTGAAAGCGTTGAACGATGTGCTGGATGTGATACGTAAGACCCTACGGCGGGAACACGCTGACCAGGATAACTTCAAGAGACTGCAATGGATAGTATTCAAACGCCCTGAACATCTTACTGATGAACAAGTCCAGGCCTTGGCTCTGGCTTTTGATGAATCCGATACTCGCACAGTTCATTAAACACTTCCACGCAAATTTATCGCACACGCGAGCGTAACTTTTTTATTATCTTTCCTCTACAAGCCCTCGCGGGACCTCGATATGCCAGTGAAAATCGTCTACAAGCCCTCGCGGGACCTCGATATGCCCGTGAAGGTCGTCTACAAGCCCTCGCGAGTCCTCGACATGCCCCCGTTGAGGGGACACTATCCCAACAATTTAACAAGGCGTATGAACTGCGCAACAGCTTTCATACCATCTATGAGTCGATCCAAAACAAAGCACAGGCAAGAACGTGGTTACAACGATGGGAACAAGAGGTGCGTTCTACTGAAAAATCAGCTTGAGACAAGTTCCTCAAAACACCAGGAAAATGGAAAGAACTAATCCTCAATTTTGTAGATTCAGGCATTCTAATGCAGTAACCGAAGGTCTCAATAATTTGATCCGCTACTTGAGACGAATCTCATTTGGAGTATCCAACATTGAGCACGTGAGACTACGAATCTTAGCAAGTTCTGCTTAGCTCCTGCCAAAATTGTCAGAGAACCAAAATTTTTTATATATCATTTAAGCGTATTCTTCGTTATAATTACTATAACGTTCAAAACAATAGTAAAACGTTCAAAACATGAGAATTCCCATCATTTTTTTATTCTTGCTAACTTTCGCCTGGGGATGTGAGCAATCATCTCCCGAGGGCAGTACGGTATATACCGGCAAATCAGCTACCTATTCCATTATCGGTGGTACTTTTTTTGGTGTTCAAACCAGTGGTGAAATTAACGTTAGGGAAAGAACAGACCAATCAGTAGAAATTACGGTTAGCCTTTCAGGTACAAACGGAGAGCATCCGGTTCACCTTCATTACGACGACCTGTTAGCTGAAGGTGGGGTAGCTGCAGTGCTTAACCCGATTAAACCGGTGGAAGATAATTTGGCCAGAAGTACAACAATAGTAAGCTACGTGCAGAATAAAGAAGCCGGACAGGGAGAGGAAGTGCTATCATTTACCGATTTTCAGCAAATGAATGGCTGCATCCGCATTCACCAGGAAAAAGACGGTCAGTTTAAAGACTACATGATTGGTGCGGCAAACATTGGAGTTAATAAAAATCCGGAAAACCTTACTGCTAATTCCATTAATACTACCCGTTGTAATTCTAATTTACCCTGACAAAGAAAGGTAAACAGGTACTAAATAGGCATTGTGAAGGTAGTACCCTGGCCTACTTCGGAATTAACCAGTAATTACTTCCATGCATCTGTATAAGTCGTTGAGATGAACTCAGGCTAATACCCGCCCCTTACTTTCAGTAGTAGGCTGTTAAATCTAATGTGCTGCACATCTCGCTTTACACCCGAACGATTAATGGCGACTTTGTCGTTAAAGAACAGGGGCAAGTGAACCATCAGATGGATTAGGGAATGGCATAATGAATGTACCTGTAACAACAGATACGGTATCTTGCACCGGCTAAAAAAGGAGGCGGAAACGGCACGGCTGCAGTTTAACAGCACAATTTTTGATGGCATGATTGTTACTGAAAATTCAAAGGAAAAAATTTCACGTTCAAGTTGATAATGCTGAGTAAATAAATGGCTGTCCGAGTGGATAGTTCTTTCCTCACTGTACAGCTTTATCCATTTCTTCCCGTTATTGAATTATTCTCAAGCTATCTCCTGCCCGGGTAGCTAATACCAGGTTGAATTTATTCACTTATATTGGGAATGATGTTTCCTGTAGGGAATTACAGAATTGTGATCGATATACAAGCAACTTCAGCCCCACTTTTTCGTTTGCAATTTTTACTTTTAGCCTCCTCCTGTTCCTAAATGCACAATCCTTTCCTTACAGTTGATTCGTTTGCTGAATTTTGCCCGGTTCCGGGTAGATTGGGTATGTAAGTTTTTGAAAGATACAGAAGAAAATAAAAGGCTTCTTATTATCTGTTATATTTTCTGTTTTATAATTATTGATGTTTACGGGTTTTAAAGGCAATAGAGCATCTTTATTTACTAGTTACCAGCTTCATTTTCCAAGTTCATCAGTGATAATGCATTGTAATATAACCAGGCTTTGTAGTTGGCACTGCCAGGTTTAATAACTGATATTTACATCATATTCAAATCTTTTACCCGTTGAAAAACTTTTTGGCCATATTATCCCTCGTTTTTCTAGTTCTGTGTGGCTCCTGCCAGGAAGAAGAAGATAGTGTGAACCTTTTACTGGGGATCTGGGAAATTGAAAACAGTTCGGTAGAAGTTAATGGAGTTAGCTTAGATGCCTTCTACAACATTTTAGCTGAGGAATTGAGTAAAGAACTGGGCGTGCCAGTAAGTGCAAATCTTATTGAAAGTTCTTTTTCAATTGAAGAACTACTTCCTGAAGGCACTACATTTGAATTCAGGAGTGATAATATGTGCGTCATACAAGCTCAAAACGAAACTGCCGACAGCCTGCAGTGGCAAAGGCTAGCAGATGATAAGCTATTGTTGCTCAGCGAAACCGATTCAATAACGGTCGACCTGCTTAGTCTGGAACAAGCTACTATTGAAATGGCTGTAGATATTCCACTGAATGACCTGGAAGAACTTCCAGACGAAATTACTGCTACTATTCCCCCAGTTACCAGCATTAAAGTGCTGGCAAACCTGGGAAGAGTAGAGTGAGAATCAGGAAACCAGGGCGTACTCTTCCAGTATTTCTTTATTAATGTATTGTAGGGCAACTTCGTTGGTGGAAGCTAATCTTACAGGAGGAGCCACACCTGCTTCATACGCATCTTTCCAGCGTATAGCACAAAGACACCAGAAATCACCAGGTTTTAAACCAGGAAAACCAAACTCAGGACGCGGACTGGATAAATCATTACCGCAACTTTTCGTGTACTGTAAAAACTCACTGGTTAACTGGGCACATACTACGTGGGTACCGGCATCATCCGGTCCTGTACGACAATAGCCATCCCGGTAAAAACCGGTCATCGGGTCCGTACAACAGCCCATCAGTTCTTCTCCCAATACGTTTAAAGCCATATTTTTTTCAGTTCTGTTCATTAAAAAATTAAGTGTATCTACGGGGTAATTAACTCACCACTCAGCCGGTTTAGTTCAATCTCTGCAATTTTAGTAGCATAAACTGCATCAATTAAGCGGCTTTCTGCCTGCAGGGCATTTCGCTGGGCCTCCCGTAACTCTAGCGATGTACTTCTACCTAGCTTGTAGCGTTCGAGAGCGATGTCGGCATTTTCCCGGGCTACTGCCAGGTTTTCAGTTTCCAGTTCAATCAGATCAATACTGTTGGTGTATCTTACGAAGGTTTTCTTTAGTGTGTTTACTAAATTATTGCGGGTTTGCTCAACCTGGTAAACGGCTGTTTCCTCTGTTATTTTTGCATTTTGGATGTTGCGCTGCTGGTTCCAGCCGTCAAATAACGTAACGCGGGCGCCTAGTCCATAATTAAACCCGCTGGAGCGGCTGGTTCTCAAAAAACCTGCCCCCCGTTCGGCATCATTAAAACGATATCCCCCGGAAATAAATACCTCAGGTAAACGTCCGGTTTCCAGCTCTTTAGTAGATAAAGCCGCAATTTCACGGTTCTGCCGGGTTTGAAGAAGTGTAGGGTTGGTTGCTAGTAACGATTCCCTGAGCCTCGTTCCATCCAACTCCAGGTTGGCATCTATCTGACCGGGTACCTCAAAATCAATATCCGGGTCGCGAGCAAGCAACGTATTCAGATCGGCTTTGGCGTTATAAATTAATTCAGTTTGCCGGATCATGGCCGACTGATCGGCGTTATAGTCTACCTGTGCCGCCAGGTACTCCAGTTTCGATGATTTACCAATGCTGTATTTAGCCTCGGCAATTTCAAGTCTTTCATCAGACAAAGAAAGGTTATTTTGAAATAACTGTAGCTTTTCCCGTTCCAAAATTACGGTGTAATAAGCACTCGTGATAGCAGCCACCGTGTTGGCAATTATTTCCCGGGCCTGTAGTTCACTGAATGTTTTTAAAGCAGACAAACGGTTGTAGGTGACGAACATACGGGTACCATCAAATATGGTCCATTCCAGGTTCACACCGGCACCCAGTGTATTGCTTTGCGCATTTTCTACTTCCTGGCTTTCACTGTTTGCAAAAACGTTATTAGCATCTTCTACCTGAAAATTCCTGGAAAAATCAGCATCCAAAACCGGTAAAAAACCAGCATTGCCCAGGTCATAGTTATTCGTTGCTATTTTACGTTCATTTGCTGTGATCTTGATGTCAAAGTTATTTTCCAATCCGATGGTTATGGCATCCTGCAGCTGTAATATTTCCGGATCCTGCTGGGCTTGAGCCGAATGGGAAATAGTAATTAGTGAAAAAATTCCGAACCAGGCGATACGGGCTAATGCCTTGGGTTTCCCGTTCCGGAGCAAATTAACCTTTCCCCTCCTTTTGCTCAATAACATGATAGAGCACTTCAACGAATGGGTAACAAAATGCTCTACAAACACAGTAATGCTGTAGAAAAAATTAAACATACTTTTGGTATTGTTATTTAGCTTACCTGTTTTGTTTAAACAGTCTTTAATTAATTAACTTCTTGCCATACGGGCCACTTGCGAACTCACGTAAGTATAAATAGCCGGAATAACGTAAAGGGTAAGGATCGTGGCAAAAATTAATCCGCCAATAACAGCAATACCCATCGATACCCTACTTTCCGACCCGGCACCCAGTGCCAGGGCTAAAGGTAGAATACCCAGTATGGTAGAAAAGCTGGTCATCAGGATTGGACGAAAACGCGACTTTGCGGCCCCGATAATTGCCTCTTCCGTGCTGAAACCCTGCGACTTCCGCTGGTTAGCAAATTCCACGATGAGAATTCCATTTTTGGTTACCAGCCCAATCAGCATAATAATACCGATTTGGCTGAATATATTCAGTGTTTCATTAAAGTACCATAGTGAACCCAGTGAACCGGCAACAGCCAGTGGAACGGTGAACATGATAATCATGGGATCCCGAAAGCTTTCAAACTGGGCTGATAGCACCAGGTAAATTAAGATAATGGCAAACAGGAAAGCATAAAGCAAGTTGGAAGAACTTTCCCGGAATTCCTTGGAGTTACCGGAAAGCGTGGTGCGGTAAGAATCGTCCAGAACTTCATCGGCAATCATATTCATAGCGGCAATTCCTTCACTTACTGTTTTGCCTGGAACCAGGCTGGCCGAAATGGTAGCCGAAGCATACCGGTCGTACCGGAACAACTGGGGCGGAGTACTATCTTCATTTAGGAAGATCAGGTTATCGAGCTGAATTAGTTCACCTCTGGAGTTTTTTACGTAAAGCGAACGTAAATCTAACGGGTCATCGCGGTCGTTTCGCCCAACCTGACCAATAATCTGGTATTGTTTACCATCCATGATAAAGTAGCCGAACCGCTGCCCGCTCAGGGCTAGTTGCAAGGTTTGGGCAATATCACGTACCGATACTCCCGAACTACGAGCTTTGTCACGGTTAATTTCAATTTCAATTTCCGGTTTGTTGAACTTCAGGTCTGTTCGTACGAAAGCAAAGGTTGGGTCTTCATTAGCCCTGGATATAAACTTGGGAAGAATAGGCTTGATCTTCTCCAGGTCGGCTGCCTGGATTACGTATTCTACATCCAGCCCTCGAGATCGGCCGCTCAGTGATTTGGGCTGCGAAATGAAAGAGCGGGCCTGTGTAAGTTCTGATAACTTGGGCTGAAAATTAGCTACAATTTCCTGCTGGCTTCTTTCGCGCTCTCCTACATCTTGCAGAATAACCCGCACAAACCCCGAGTTTACCGAAGATGAAGCCCCGAACCCAGGAGAAGTTACGGTAATGATCGCTTCGTTTTCGGGGATTTCTTCTTTAACCAGGGCAATGATTTTATCGAGGTAGTTATCCATGTATTCAAATGTTACCCCTTCCGGTCCGGTAGTAAAGATTCGAAATTCCCCCCGGTCTTCCTGGGGTGCCAGCTCACTGTCTAGTGCGTTACCTGATAAATAAATTAATCCGGTCGATACACCTAGCACCACAAAGGCCAGCCACTTTCTTTGCATGAAACTTTCCAGCGACCGGTTATACCCATCGTTCATCCACTTGAAGAAGGGTTCAGTGGCCCGGTAAACCAGTGGTTTTCTGGGCCTACGTTTCAGTATTCGCGAGCAAAGCATGGGAGCCAGCGAAAGGGCCACAAATGATGATATAATTACTGAGCCAACCACTACTACTCCGAATTCACGGAACAAACGACCGGTAAGTCCCTGCAAAAATATAACGGGCAGGAATACCGAAGCCAGGGCAACTGTGGTGGAAATAACGGCGAAGAAAATTTCTTTCGAACCCTTTAACCCGGCCTCAACGGGTTTCATTCCTCCTTCAATTTTCGTGTAGATATTTTCCAGTACCACAATGGTATCGTCTACTACCAACCCGATTGCCAGCACGATGCCCAGCATGGTAAGAACATTAATGGAAAAGCCGGCGAAGTACATAATGGCAAACGTACCGATTAATGAAATCGGGATCGTAGCTACGGGGATAACAGTTGTCCGCCAATCGCGCAGGAAGAAGAAAATAATAACAACCACCAGTATAAAAGCCACTACAACAGTTTGCTGTACTTCCGTAATGGATTGCCTAATGTATTCCGTTTTATCGAAACCAATACCCAGTTCCAGGTCGGCTGGAATTTCTTTTTTAATAATGTCTAACCGCTTATAAAATTCGTTGGCAATTTCAATATTGTTGGAACCAGGCTGCGGGCGGAGCACCACGCCAATCATGGGAATTCCATCACGTTTCAGAATGGTTCTTTCGTTTTCCGGGCCTAACATAGCGTTTCCTACGTCGCGGAACTTAATTGCATTCTCTCCTTCTTCTTTTATAATAAGCTCATTGAATTCGGCCGGTGTGGTAAGTCTTCCCTTGGTTCTTACGGTTAGCTCAGTTGCCAGGCCTTCAATCCGCCCGGAAGGCAGTTCCACGTTATCGCGATCTACAGCATTAAGTACATCAACAGGGGTAAGGTTGTAAGCCGCCAGTTTATCAGCATCCATCCATAAACGCATGGAGTACCGTTTGTCACCCCAGATGTCAACCTGGCTTACCCCCGGAATGGTTTGAAAGCGTTCCTTGAAATAGCTTAATCCAATTGCACTAAGATCTAGCAGCGAACGCTTCTCACCTTTTACACTGAGAAACACAATAGGGTCACGGTCGGCATCTGCCTTACTTACGGTTGGTGGATCAACATCATCAGGGAGGGAACGAATAGTACGCGAAACTTTATCACGTACGTCGTTAGCAGCCGTTTCTAAGTCAATGTCCAGGTTAAATTCAACCGTAATTGTGCTTCTGCCATCGCGGCTTACTGAAGTAAGGCTTTTTATTCCTGCAATTCCGTTAACCGATTCTTCCAGCGGTTCGGTAATCTGTGATTCCACAACATTGGCATTGGCCCCTGTGTAACTGGTAGAAACGGTAATTCTAGGTGGATCTACACTCGGGTATTCTCTCACCCCCAGAAAATTGTAGCTGATTACCCCGAACAGGATAATAACAATCGACATTACAATCGCCAGCACCGGGCGGTTGATACTTATTGAAGATAAACTGGACATGTTATTCTACTGCGTTAGCTACTACGTTTAATGGGGTATTATCAATTTCTTTCAGGGTAACTTTACTGCCGTCTTTAATCTGTAATAAGCCGCTAGTAATTACCGTATCTCTGTTTGCCAGGCCTTCCTTAATCTCCACTTCCCGGCGGGTACGGATGCCAATTTCCACGTTGCGTTTTTCTGCCTTCCCGCCACTGTGAACGAAAATACTGTGGCCCTTAAAAGTTGGAATTACCGCTTCGCTGGGTACCATCAGGGCCGAATCGGTAGAGTTAAGTATAACATTTACGCGGGTATACTGCCCGGGCAACAACCGGTTATCCGGGTTCGGGCTAATGGCCCTTAATTTCATGGTCCGAGTAGCCGGGTCAATTTTGGGCTCAATAGCGTAAACTTTCCCGCTAAAATCCTGCCCGATGCCTTCGGTGCTGAATTTAATATCATCTCCTACTCCTACATTAGTACTATACTTACTGGGAATAGAAAATTCAATTTTAGCCGGATTCAGGTTGGAAAGGGTGGCAATTACGTTTTGCGGAGAAATATAGCTGCCTTCACTAACGTAACGCAGGCCTACCACTCCGTCGAAAGGAGCACGGATCTGCGATTTGGCAATTTGTGCCTCGATTAGTTTAATGTCTGCAATAGAGGTATTCAGCTCGGTAAGTGCCTGATCGTATTCTTCCTGACTAATGGCTTCTCTTTCCAGTAATTTACGTTGGCGATACTCATTATCCTCTACCAGCTTCTTGGTGTACTTCACCTTCTCCAACTGGGCGCGGAGCTCGTTATCATTGATGGTGAGTAGTAACTCGCCTTTGCGTACCCGCTGGCCCTCCTGGAAAAAAATATTGGTTACCTTTCCAGAAATTTCGCTTTTCAGCTCCAGCGATTCGTTCGCAAGAATCTCTCCGTTTACTTCAATTTTATCGTCAAGAGTTTTGGGCATTACCACGATGGCATTTACTGGAATAGCTGATGCTTTTAAAGCTTCAGAGGCCGCTCTTTCTGCTGAAGCTTTCTGGGCAGCATCTTCAAACAGGTAGCTTATTTTGGGCCAGGCAATGATGCCAACCACTATCAGGATCACAAGTCCTGTGATCAGTCGTTTTACCGTTTTGTTCATAATACACTTATATACTCAATTCAACTATTAAGAGCAATTAGTGTTTACACGGAATTGTTACCCGGTTAAGGCATGCCGATTGATGAACTGGATGGCTAAGCGGTTGAACTTGTCGGGTTTCTCTACATTACAGACGTGGCCACAGTCTTTAATAACCTGTAAAGTGGCATTAATGTGCTGGCTGGCAATTTTGCGAACCGGGGGTAAGAACATGTAATCTTCTTCTCCCATTACGTAAAGCGTTGGGATGTTTAACTCCTTTTCTTTGAAGTATTTTAAAAGAGGGTTTACCTCGTGAGTAAGCTTGTACCAGCGCAGAAATTCCTTCTGGTATAACCGCTTGGCTTCCTGGATAAACAGGTTGCGGGATACCTTGTCGCGCCGTCGGGGTAAAATGATCCAGGCAAACAACTTATACAGCCACATGTAGGGCACAAAGCGCTTTACCATGTTCCCGAGGAATACCAAAATGCGTGACCGGGCGTTCAGTCGGGTAATGGCCCCGCACATGATCATGGATTTTACCCGTTCGGGAGCTATTTCACCCAGAGTCCGGATAATGATGGTGCCCAGCGATACCCCGATAAAATGAGCCTGCCTAATCTGTAAATGGTTAATGACTTGCAGTATATCGGCCGAGACATCATTGAACGAATAGTTTTTGCTAACATACTCTTTAAGCAGATCTTTATCTTTCGACTGGCCGTGACCGCGCAGATCGATGAGTAATAAATTGAAATAGGGCCTAAAGGCTTTAATCTGTTTGAACCAAATCGACGAACTGCCTCCCGCTCCATGCACAAACACTACCCAGTCGCGGTCATCCTGATGTTTATATTCCTTGTAATATAGCATATTGATAGCAATAACCGGAAGTGATGATAAAGTTCATTTACAAAGCACTGAGGGGCAATATAAGTATTTTTGTGAATATATACTTTTAGCTTAAAGAATGTGCTTACCCGGAAATGCGTTCTATGTGTATAGTAAAGAACGCTTTACACTATAAACGGTCAACCAGCCTGAAGTAATCAATCATCGTTTTCCGGAAAGCCTCACGATATTTGTAGTCGGCCAGAAAAGAAACTTCTTTACCCGATTCATTTTTCAGGTACAATTCGTGTTCGGCCAGGATACTGTTGTAAAGGCTTCCCGCCAGCGAAAACTGCTCTTCTTTATTTCCGATCTCAGCCGGGTATTTACCGGAAGTACCCAGGGTGGTATCCTGCCACACTACGCTGATTACACCAAACGATTTCCAGTTATCATTTGGAACGGTAAGTATGTAGGCTTCATCGTACCGCCAGTTCATTACAATTTGTAAGCTCAGAACTGGTTTACCGGCCGGCATGTACCAGTCTTTCGAACGGTAAACGTCCAGCTTAGTAGCATCATTAGGGGTTTTATTATAGTTATTACTTCTTACATTTTTAAAATACAGTTCAGAAGCATCGGATGTGGAAAACCCCGGAGTATTCAGGTTAATAGTCGTGTTCCGATCTGGATTCAGGGAACAGGCCGTTGAAACCAGGGTCAGGAAAAACAGATAAAATTTATTCATAGCTTTTTTGCCAACGCAAATGGCCCGAGTCTAGTTATTTCAGTTTATGTAGCATTTCCTGTTCTCCCATTCGGATAATAGACGAGGCCCGGTGAAAATCAAAGGTGTTAAAACGGGTTTTGGGAAATTCCAGGTAAAGGTCGGGAGGATATTGTTTGAGCATTTGCCGTCCCAACTGCCCGGTGATCATTTCCAGCGAACTGTTCAGTAAATTAATAAGCGTAGAAGGCTGTTCAGGTTCTGTTACCGGTTGCCTCACCAGGTTTTTTCGGGCGTTCTTCCTGCGGTTAAACCGGGTTTCTTCTTCTGCAGTCTCACTTCCCAGGGCGTAGGCATTGCAGTTAACGGCTACCAGTAAATCGGTATTCTCCCGGTTTACATGGTTCATCGGCAAAGGGTTAGCAATGGCCCCGTCAATCAGTTCGCGATCATTCACTACTACCGGGGCAATTAAACCGGGAATGGCACAGGAAGCCCGAATGGCTTCCACCAGGTTGCCAGAACGGAATACCACTTCTTCCCGGCTGCGCCAGTCGGTAGCTACCGTAACAAATTTCCGTTTTAGTTTTTCTATTTGTTTGTTCCGGGCAAGGGTATCCAGTTCGCCCAGTATTTTTTCACCTTTAATTAAACCGTTTCGGCCCAGGCGCAAATCCGCCATGGTGAATAAATCAGATTGCCGCAGGTCGAGCATGAAGTCGGTATACACTTTCAGGCGGTTGGCGGCGTACAGGCCTCCCACCAGGGCGCCCATCGACACACCGGCAATGCTGGTAATATTACCACCCATTCGTTCAATGGCCTGAATCACCCCGATGTGGGCCAGTCCGCGGGCTCCTCCTCCCGATAATACCAATGCTATGCGTTTATCTTTTACATTCATAGTAATACAATAACTATAAATACAAAAATAGCAGCATTTCCGGTAAAAAAAGTAAAGGACGGGATTACAAATCCCGCCCTTTCTAATCTTTTGAATAATTTAACAGGTATCTGTTAGAAAGAAAGGAAAGTACCAAGGTTGATAGAATTGTTAATAATTTCATCACCCCGGGGGTTGGTAGCCCGCATGTTAGTAAATTCCAGGTTCAGGTTCAGGCTGCCGGTTAAGTTATAATAAAACCCTCCGGTAATACGAGTATTCGACTCCAGGATGGTTTCCGGGTCGTTTTCAGTAGGATCGTTATTGCTTTGGGCTACAATGAAACCAACGGTTAATTTGTCCCCCAGGCCGTAAGAAGCCTGTCCGTACCAGCTGTTGGTACTTCGGGCATTTCCCTGGGCATCAGCAGCATCAAATAACAAAATAGTGGTTCCAATGCCCTGGCCTCCCTGGTAATAACCACTCAGCTTCAGCGAGCCGAAAGTAAGCCGGCCGAATACATCGTAGCCAATGGAAGTAAATTCGGCCGGGCCAGTGTTCACATCCTGCGTTATGAAGGTCGATGATAAATACACCGGTCCGCCGGAATAAGATACTTTTCCGTGAACACCAGGACGATTAGATTGCGACTCACCGGTTAAGCTTTCCATACCCAGTGTAGCCAAATCGAAGGGTTGGTAAACACCGGCAGTAAAGTTAAACCCGCCAAAAGTAGGTGTGGTGTAGTTAATTTGCGACAATACATCTGCGTAAGGGTAACCGTACCCGATACCACCCAGGGTGGTATTTAACGGGCTTCTTACCGCAGCTGTGGCCCCTACTGCAGTTAAAGAAATATCGTTTACAATAGCATCGAAGCCAAACATCCCGTAATTACGGCCTACTGTAAAGGTACCCATGCCTTTTTTGGAAATGGTCATGAACGTCTGGCGAATATCAACCAGGGGCGTAGACAAACCGGTGTTAGCCGTCGATGCTAGCCCCGGGTAAGCCCCCAGGGTAACGGTAATAGCCACACTATCGGCGGTCATCGTACTGGCGTTGAATACAAAGCCGGTAGGCAATAGGCCGTTTTGAATTGTGTGAACTCCTTTGTCATCGCCCAGCATCAGGGCATTCCCGTCGATCTGAACCGCTTCGCCGCTCACTGCAGGCGTAAAACTGGCTTTGGTGTACACGTAGTTAGCGTTAATGTTCCCGCTAAAGCTGGCATCCCAGCCGGCCAGGAGTTCTTTCTCCGGCTTCTCTTCCTCTTCCATCATGATTATCAGGTTATCCTGGTATTTGGTTACCTTGTAAACCGTGGGTTTCTTCCCGTCTTTCTTAACCATGAGCTGATGCTCACCATCGGGAATAGCCAGTTCGAACATCCCTTTTTCATTGGTCTTAGTAATTAAATCTGTACCGGCAAGGTGAACGGTAGCACCGGAAACGGCGCTAGCTTGCTTTTTGCTGTAAATGTAGCCCTTAACGGGAGGGTTGGTAAATGCATACGAAGCCGTACAGTAGGCCAGCAGCATACATAGTGTTAAAAATTTGCTCATAATACTAGAATATAGGTGTTTAAACAGGTTACTATCTGAGTGGGCTATCGATTATACCTATTTGTACCTTTCTGTATTAGCGAGAGGTAAAACTTTACTTTTTCCTAAAAAAAGCCTGCATCTTTACTTGCAAGCCTGTAATAATTAATGATAACAGGTTAAAAAAGAACAAAATATGATGCCTATCATTAAGGTAGTGGTTATCTATAATTTAAGTATTATTTCCTTGCGGGAAAAGAGGATATTCCACACTCCCAGTTGCTTTGATGAATCTGCAGCCGATTCGGAAGAAGGGAATAGCTGTACCCGCGTATACAGTAATGAGTCGGTACCGATGCGCTGGATATTGGCCGAGGTGGTTTCGGCAAATTCCGGGTCGTAGGCATAAGCCTGTAACAACTGCCGCTGTTTCGGGTGCAGGGACGCTCTGCTGGTATCGGCAGCTACCAGGAACTGGATAACGGGAGAAAGCTCCTGTTCCTGCTTGCTAATGCCTTGTAGGATCTGTTGGTCTACAGGCATACTGCCGAAAGCAGAATCTTGCTCAAGGGCCATTTGTAAGTCCTTCACCAGCTGATCACCACGATCAATAGCAGCCTGGGTAAGTTCGGCTTCGGTTACACGCTTCACTTCCTGCTGCTGAAGTACTTCGTTAAATTGCTTGCGATCCATTACCGGTTCCTGCTTCTGGTCTTGTTGGGGCTTACAACCGGTAATTCCAACAATAAGTAAACCGGCCATTCCCAGTTTCCAGCACATCATAGTAAATTAATTATTGGCATTTACTACTTCTCCTTCCATTTCATTAACGGGAACATCTTCGTCCAGCTTTCCTTCGGTGCCGGAAACTACCATGGTTACGGTAGCATCACCAGTTACATTTACCACGGTACGCAGCATATCCAAAATTCGGTCGGGGGCAATAATGAGAGCAATACCGGCGGTGGGTACACCAATAGACTGCAATACAATAACCAGCATCACCAAACCGGCACCGGGAACACCGGCCGTACCGATCGAGGCCAGTGTGGCGGTAAGTACAATCATTAACTGCTGCCCGATGCTCAGGTCAAGGCCAAGTGCCTGGGCAATGAATACTGCAGCTACGCTCTGGTACAAACAGGTTCCGTCCATGTTAATCGTAGCACCGAGTGGCAGCACGAAACTGGATATCTCTTCCGGAACGCCCAACTTCTTTTCTACCCGCTCCATGGTAACCGGCAAGGTAGCCGAACTTGAACTGGTACTGAATGCCAGCAACTGGGCCGGGCGAATACCCTTGAAAAAGTGAGCGTACTTAATTTTGGTAAATAACTTGAATATAGAAGGGTACACAATAAAAATCATCGATAGCAGGCCGCCTACCACGGTTAGCGAGTACAACAGCAAGGCGTACAGTAAATCGAATACCTTGTTAGGATTATCGCCGGCAATATCAACCAGTAGGGAGGCAATCAGGGCAAACACCCCGAAAGGGGCCAGCATCATGATGTAGTCTACAATTTTAATAATCACATCATTTAGCCCGTCGAAGAAAGCTACCACCGGTTTCCCTTTTTCTTTGGGGATCTGCAACAGGGCAATACCTGCTATAATGGCAAAAAATACCACCTGCAGCATTTTACTATTGTCGGTTGTGGCACTGAAAAAGTTCTGGGGCACAATATCTACCAGGGGTTTCAGCGGACTCTCTTCTTTTAATAAATCAACCTGGGTCTGGCTGCTTTCCACGTTCTTACTGTATGTGCTCATCAATTCCTCGCGGGTATCTTCCGGTAACGACTTGCCCGGCTTTACCACATTAACGATCAGCAAACCAATGGTACAGGCAATGGCCGTAGTAACCAGGTAAATGCTGATGGTTTTACCGCCGATGCGAGACAGTTTCGAGATATCGCCCAGGTTCGATACCCCAACAATTAAAGAGGCGAGAACCAGCGGAACGGCAATCATTTTCAACAAGTTAACGAAGATGGTTCCGAAGGGCTTAATGTAATCCAGGGTAATGTAAGAGGGAAAACCCAGCTTAATACTGGCAATACCGAACAGCAAACCGGTTACCAGCCCGATGATAATTTTCGTATGTAAAGGAATGTTTTTCATAGTCTCGTATTGGCCTTATCTTTCAAAACTACACTTTATAAAATATATCAGGCAAGTTTTGTGGTTTTATGAAGCAGGTAAAAATCAGCAATAACCAGTGCGGCCATGGCTTCAACAATGGGCACAGCCCGGGGAACTACACAAGGGTCATGCCTTCCTTTACCGCTTACCGTAACGTTTTCACCCTGTTGGTTCACGCTTTCCTGGTCTTGCATAATCGTGGCTACCGGCTTAAATGCAACCTTAAAAAAGATATCTTCCCCGTTACTGATGCCGCCCTGTATACCTCCCGAATGATTGGAATGCGTACGTACCCGCTGGTTTTCGTCGGTGTAGAAGCGATCGTTGTGGGCTGAACCTTTCATTTTCACGCCTTCAAAGCCGCTACCGTATTCAAACCCTTTTACCGCGTTAATGCTTAGCATGGCATGGCCCAGTACTGCGTGCAGCTTATCAAAAACCGGTTCGCCCAGCCCGGCAGGTACATTCCGGATCACTCCGGTAACAATTCCTCCAATGGTATCGCGGGCCTTTCGGGTATCATCAATCAGTTGAATCATGCGTTCGGCCGTTTCCGGGTCGGGGCAGCGTACTATATTTTCTTCGCTCCGGCCCAAATCCAACTCCTGGTAGGGCTTTTCCAACGCCAGGCTGCCTACTTGTGAAACAAAAGCGTGTACCCGTACGCCAACAGCCTGTTGCAGGAACTGCCTGGCCACGGCACCGGCCGCCACCCGAGCTGCGGTTTCGCGGGCCGAACTCCTTCCGCCGCCCCGGTAATCGCGAATGCCATATTTTTCCTGGTAGGTATAATCGGCGTGCGAAGGCCGGTACTTGTCGGCAATGTGCGAGTAATCTTTACTCCGCTGGTCGTCGTTCGGAATAAACAGGTGCAGGGGGGTACCGGTCGATTTACCCTCGAACACCCCCGACATAATCTGGGCGGTGTCCGACTCCCTGCGTTGGGTAGTAATTTTCGATTGCCCGGGCTTGCGTCGCGAAAGTTCGGCCTGGATGTGCGCTTCATCAATGGCAACTCCCGACGGGCATCCGTCGATGGTAACACCTATTCCCTTTCCGTGCGATTCTCCGAATGTGCTAATCCGGAATAAATGACCAAAACTGTTCTTCATGTTTACTTTTTGAAAATAACAATCGCCGTTAATACCAGCAATACCAGAATAACTAAGTTGGCAATTAACAATTGAATTTGCGATCCTCCAATGCTTCTCAGCGAATTGTCAGCTCCCTGGAACTGGTCGTAAAAACTCCCCAGGTCGCTAGAGCTGATGTATTCGTTTTTGCGGCTTTCGCCCTGCACATCCACCACAATTTCAGATTTAAGGGTGTCGTAAGCTTCCACTTCTGGATTAAAAAATACCCACTGGAAGAAATCACCCATGTTATATGTACCCGGCTCGTTAGGCACAGTGTAGTACTCGAAACTTTTAGCCCCCTTCACCTGGCTGTTCCGGCGCAGGATATTTTGCATTACGCTTGGGGCGTAAATATCGAAGTCGTCAGTATCCGGAATTTTTGGTTTGTTAATGTATTCAATATTTCCTTCTCCTACAATTTTAAACCGGTACTCGAAGCTTTGCCCGGTTTGCAGCCGACTGGCGTTGATGGCTTCCTGCAACTGGTAATTCCCCACCGAAACCACTTCGCTCATAGGGTGGGGTGGAAGGGGCTTCACCCGGATGGTTTTGGGTTCAGTAGTAAATGTTTTAAAATCTTCTTTCTTATTCCGGCCAAAGAAAGAAGGTTGCCTGGCTATTTTATACTTAATCATGTTTAGCCCGAAAGATGGAAAGTTGATGTTCTGTTTATTCAGTGGAAAAAAAGTAGCCTCGTAAATTTTATACTGGGTGTAAATTTTTCCGTTAATAGTTACCGGCTTGCCTACAATGCGCTCGATGTTGAAATCTTCCGTCCAGCAGTTTCCCGGTTTAATTTCTTTCAGAATATCGAGCAACTGCTTGTTCAGTTCGTAAAATTGCAGCACGGCCTGGTTATCGTCGGCCTCATAAAAAGCCAGGGTGGTGGTAAAGCCTTCTCCCTGGTACACTTCTTCTTTGTCGGTAGTCAGGGCCAGGAAGGCATCGGCCTTAACGTCTACAAATTCCTGTTTCTGGTTGCGATTAAAAATATCGAAAGGATCAGAATCGAAAAAGGGGCTATTAAACGGGCTGTTCCGGTTGGCATTGCGCTGTTTGGGCGGCCCCACGGTAATGGTGGTACCTTCCGATCGCACGGCCTTGTCGTTAATAATCATCTGGAACGGAGGTAGGGTAAAACTGCCCTGCCGGTCGGGAACATAATACTGGGTTACGCTGCGCGAAGTTGAAATCTGCCCGTTCACAATGTTGGTGGAAGAGGAAGTGGAGGTGCCGGGTACTTTTCGGAACCCCTCGATATCCGGGAAATCTCCGTCATTGTTCAGCTTAGAGCTGTAACTGGTGATAGTGATGTAAAACTGTTCATTCTCAGCTACTTTGCTTGGGCCCAGG
This sequence comes from uncultured Roseivirgaceae bacterium, assembly GCA_964542855.1. Taxonomy (GTDB): domain Bacteria; phylum Bacteroidota; class Bacteroidia; order Cytophagales; family Cyclobacteriaceae; genus CAZIWJ01. The sequence goes on along the minus strand of CAZIWJ010000001.1, from coordinate 10,768 downwards.
TCAATTTTAACGTCTTGTGCCTGAACTACCAGGCTCAATAGCAACAAAAGTACTGGCAGGGGCAAAAACGATAATTTCTTACGCTTGGTAATAGTTGTCATATTAAATTAAACGCTGTAGCACATAATAATTGCTTGTAAAATTAATCGTTTAATCGTAAATTCATTTTACTTTTTTGAATATGCGTGTATAAATTCATTCAATTTGAAAGTATACATGACAGATTACAAACCCCAAACCTGTCAATGCATGATAACTAAGGAACATTACATCTCCTCAACCCGAACACAGCCTGATCTGGACTATGTAAAAACCATACTGGTTAAGGTTAGTTTCGCTCCCGAGGTGTTCTCCCGTGAATTGAGCAAAGCCATAGGTACGCTTCATCCGCTGGAAGTGAAAAGTCTGGAAAATTGGTGTTATCGTCATTTTTCGGATTACTACGCGCACATTCTCGACGAATGTTTTGAAGCATGCTTCGAATAGCACCTGCTTCTACTTACTTATTGTATATTTTTTCAGGCAGTTGCCACCGGTAACTGCTTTTTTAATTCCCAAGGCGAAGGTATCAACCTGTGCCACTGTTCAAAATCGAACACCTGCTTTTCAACCCCCCCCGATAAAACCAGTTTTGCCCCGTTTCCGGCAATGGTATACTAATTGGCCTGTTGCCATCAGTAAACTTAATTAACAAATCGCTACCCTATGCCCAGGTTCACTAAATAATGACAGGCTTGTTACTCGCTTTTATACTAAAATTCCAGTGAGGGAAGTCCAGTCGGGAGCTTTAGTAAATGAACAGTATCTTTCTCCCGAAGCATTCCCACTATTTGGGCCTGTACCCGGCTTCTTTGAAAATTTTTTGCGCATCACGGGTAGCCATCAATTCAGGTAACGTTACCTCCGGATGGTTGCGCATGTACGATTTCACAATTTGCCAGCCAATCCACCGGCCTACCCTGCCGGGAACCCCGGGTGCTATTTCCACGATCTCCGGCCGGTCATTAACGTATTTCCTCTTTTCAAATACATTGTTCGAGAACAGAATATCCTTTTCCACGAAATACTGCCACAGGCTCTTTTCGCTGTTTTCCAGCATTAGCATTTCCTCCTCCGAGTAGCCGGTCATTAAAGTATCGGGGGTGCAGGGCAGCACGTGATCTACGAAATAATAGCTCTTGCCGTAGTAAATCATTTCGGCTATAAGGGTATTATCTTCGAGGTCCGATTCGTTAAAGCTACCGGAAAACAAAAGCATGGAAGAAGGCACCAGGTAAGGTGGGCGAATGCGCTTCAGCATGTACATGTAAATATTGGGGCGGAAGCGGGCTGAATCTTTTAGGTAAAAATCCAATCCGCACACAATCAGGCTGTCGTCTACGTACAGGTCGCGGTCCATGTGCAGGAAACCGGTTACGATGGTTTTAATTTTTGGCGGACGGAAATTGGGGTAGTAATGCTTGATATACTGAAAGGCTTGCTTAAATTCGGTGCTTTTTGCGGAGAAATCGCCATACTCCTGTACCGTTTCATTGTAAAGGGTATCGAACGATGCGTTAGTAACCCGTTGGTATAATTCGTTCACCAGGATGGAATCGTTCGGATACCGTCCGCTGAGGAGGTACTTTTCAGCAACTTCCGGATTATTGTTCAGGAAAGTACCGATTTCTTCCGGGCTGGAAGAGCTCATTAATTCCCTGCCCAGTTGCTCGGTTTGTAAATTAATATTAACCTCCGAAACATCTGGGGCATTAGTACAGGGATCTTCTTCAATTCCTGTACAGCTTACCCCGGTTAACAGTAAAAATATGGGGATAACGTATAATAAAATCAGGGAAAGGTAATTTACCTTTTTAGTCATGTTTAATTCTTTGTTTTTCAATCGTTAACAACATCGTAACGAATTCAGGCGACAAGATATTTATCCTATGAAAAGAATCATCATTATAATTGCACTCAGTATTACATGTGTTAGTAGTGTGCAGGCACAGGTTAAGCTCGGGCTGCAATTTTCGCCGGTTCTCTCCATGAACCGGGTGGAAGGAGAAACTAACGCAACCACAGGTATTTCCAGTAACGGGTCGGGAGTTCGGGCCCTCACCGGGCTGGTGGTTGACCAGGCTTTAACCCCCAAGTACTTTTTCAGTACCGGAGCCTTTTACGTAGTGAAACGGGTAGGCCTGCAAAACGTGGGCAACCAGCTGTACCGCCTGCAGTACGTCCAGGTGCCGGTAACCCTGAAATTATTTACCAACGAAGTAACCACCGATTTAAAAATCTACACCCAGGTGGGGTTGTACGGGGAAGTAAAAATTAAGGAATCGTTCGAGGGGCCCGACGAGCCTGAAGCTATTGAAGGGTTTAAGTTTTTCGATACCGGCCTGGTAGCCGGGGGAGGGGTAGAGTACCGGATTGGTTACGATACTCTTATCTTTGCCGGGGTAACTTATCGAAGGGGGTTTATTAATATCACCAGCGAGCTGGGGCCATCGATTGGTGAATTAACGGTATACAATGACCTGGTAAGCTTTGATGTAGGTATTAAATTCTAAAAATGTCCGAAATAACGCCCGGTTTTCATCAATTTAAACTGAATAAACAACTGCTCCTGGCTATTGAAGAGGCCGGGTACACCGAGCCAACCAGTATCCAGGAGCAGGCTATTCCGCGCATCCAGGCCGGTCACGATTTATTCGGCGTAGCCCAAACCGGTACCGGTAAAACCGCCGCTTACCTCATTCCTGTTCTGATGCGGCTGAAGTACGCTAAAATTGATCATCCCCGGGCGCTGGTGCTGGTGCCTACCCGCGAACTGGCCATGCAGGTAAGCGTTGAAACCGAAAAGCTGGGGCAATACCAGGATTTGCGAACGGCTACCTTTTACGGGGGCGTAAATAAAAAAAAGCAGGTTCGGCAACTGGAAGGCGGAACCGATATTATTGTAAGCACGCCCGGCCGCCTGCTCGATATTTACACCGGGGCCGGGTTGTCGCTTCGCCACGTGGAAGTACTGGTACTCGATGAAGCCGACCGGATGATGGATATGGGTTTTTTACCACAAATTAATAACATCTTGGAACTGGTGAGCATTAAGAAACGGCAGAATCTGCTTTTCTCTGCCACCCTTCCCGATAAAGTGAAGAAACTGGCCGAAGACTTCCTGGAGTTTCCCGAAGTAGTTGAAGTTACCCCGCAAAGCACTACGGCCGAAACAGTGCAGCAGTACCAGTACCGGGTGCCCAACCTGAAGTCCAAGATTAACCTGCTGGTGTATATGCTGGCCGAAAATGATATTTTTTCGCGGGTAATGGTGTTTGTGAAAACCAAGGCCACGGCCAATAACCTGTATAAATACCTCGAGCGGAAAAAAATTGGCGAAGTGCGGGCAATTCACGGAAACAAAGACCTGAATGCCCGAATTAACGGAATCAAATCGCTGGAAAACGGCGATATCCGCATCCTGGTGGCTACCGATGTAGTAGCCCGGGGCATCGACGTCAGTGCTTTAAGCCACGTAATTAATTTTGATGTACCGCTGATGTACGAAGATTACGTGCACCGGATTGGCCGCACCGGCAGGGCCAGGATGCAGGGGGAAGCCATTACTTTTGTAAATCCGGCCGAGGAATACCACATGCAGAAAATAGAAGAGCTGATTCACCGTCCGGTAGAAAAAGTTCTCATTCCCGATGCGGTGGAAATTACATCTACTCCCTTTGAGGAACAGCAGCTACTGGCCCGCGAAATTGATGAGCAGAAGAAAAAGGACAACCCGGATTTCAAAGGGGCCTTCCACAAAAAAAAACGGTCGTTCCGTACCGGAAAAACCGACCGGAAAAAGAACCGGAAAAAGAGATAATACTTTAAAACAGTGTAAAAGAACTTAATTCGGATGATAACCGTTTTGCGTGATAAGCCCAATTATCATTGCTTTTGGTTATTACCCTGATATATTTAAGCTAAACTTTAGTTTTTAATCATAAAAAGAGGTTCAAGCAGTACATTTTAGTACGGTACGTACCGGAGATTCAAATTAACTATGAAAATTAATTTAAAGGATAAGGCGCTGTTTGAGAACAGGCACAACGCACCCAATGCATTTCAGGTAGATGAAATGTTAAAAACGGTAGGAGTAGATACTATCGACCAGCTAATTGAAGAAACGATCCCTGCTGCCATTCGGCTGAAAAAGCCACTGGATCTGCCTGCTCCCAAGAGTGAAATAGAATTCTTACAGGATTTTAAGAAACTGGCTGAAAAAAATATTCTTTTCAAGTCGTACATCGGTATGGGGTATTACAATACTATTACTCCCGGTGTAATTCAGCGAAATATCCTTGAAAACCCGGGATGGTACACAGCCTACACCCCTTACCAGGCCGAAATTGCCCAGGGTCGGCTGGAAGCTCTGGCCAACTTTCAGACCATGATCATGGACCTGACTGGTATGGAAATTGCCAATGCTTCTCTGCTCGATGAAGGAACAGCAGCAGCAGAGGCCATGGCCATGTTATTCTCCCTTCGAAAAAAAGACAAGAAAAAGGCGTTTACCTATTTTGTAGATGATAATACGTTCCCTCAAACCATCGATATCCTGAAAACCCGGGCAACGCCTATTGGTATTGATCTGGAGTTCGGTGATATTACTAAACTGGACGCCTCTCGTGAAGACTTATTCGGGGTGTATGCCCAATACCCTGACAACAACGGGGAAATTAAAAATCTTCAACCCATTATCGAGCAATGCCAGGTTAATGGAGTACGGGTAGCGGTAGGTTCCGACCTGTTGGCCCTTACGCTGTTAAAAGCACCGGGTGAAATGGGGGCCGATGTAGTGGTTGGCAGCTCCCAACGATTCGGAATTCCTATGGGATACGGTGGGCCTCACGCAGCCTTTTTTGCTACCCGCGAACAGTTTAAGCGCCAGGTACCGGGAAGAATTATCGGTATTTCTATTGATTCACAGGGTAAAAGTGCTTACCGCATGGCCCTGCAAACCCGCGAACAGCACATTAAACGCGATCGTGCTACTTCTAACATCTGTACTGCCCAGGTACTGCTGGCTGTAATGGCCGGGATGTACGGGGTATTTCACGGTCCCGACGGGCTAAAGAAAATTGCTGCCAAAACCCACGGCCTGGCTAAAATGCTGGAGAAAGGACTGGGTATGCTGGGCTACAAGCAAACCAATAAAAATTACTTCGATACACTAAATGTAGCCGTTCAGGACAAAGAGGTAATCCGCAAAATAGCAGAGGAAAAAGAAATTAACTTCCGTTATTTCGTTAACAGCGTAGGAATTTCGCTGGACGAAACCACCCGTTACGAAGACGTAATGGAGCTGCTGGAAATATTTGAAGAAGCCAGTGGTAACAACATTGATGCTGAAATTCTGTACGGCTATGCCGACCAGGTTGAAGTGCACTACGAAGACGGCCTGAACCGTGAATCCGATTTCATGACCCATCCGGTATTTCACAGTTACCATGCGGAGCACGAAATCCTTCGTTACATTAAGCGACTGGAGAATAAAGACCTTTCTCTGGTGCATTCCATGATTTCTCTGGGATCCTGCACCATGAAACTGAACGCCACCAGTGAAATGATACCGCTTTCGTGGCCTCATTTCGCAAATATTCACCCGTTTGCCCCGTTTGTCCAGACTCAGGGGTACCAGGAAATGTTCAGGGAGTTGGAAATCTGGCTGAATGAAATTACCGGATTTGCAGCCACCTCCTTGCAGCCTAACTCCGGAGCCCAGGGCGAATACGCCGGGCTTATGGTAATTCGGGCTTATCACTTGAACAATGGTGATACGGAGAGAAACATCACCCTAGTGCCTACTTCAGCGCACGGCACCAACTTTGCCAGTGCAGTAATGGCCGGAACCAAAGTGGTACTGGTAAACTGCGACGATGCCGGCAACATTGACATCGAAGATCTGAAAGCCAAAGCTGAAAAACATAGCGAAAACCTGGCTGCCCTTATGGTAACCTACCCTTCCACGCACGGTGTATTCGAGGAAAATATCCAGGAAATTTGTGCTACTATTCATAAGCACGGCGGGCAGGTTTACATGGATGGGGCAAACATGAATGCCCAGGTAGGGCTAATCAGCCCGGCTAATATCGGGGCCGATGTGTGCCACCTGAACCTGCACAAAACATTCTGTATCCCTCACGGCGGCGGCGGCCCCGGCATGGGACCAATTTGTGTGGCCAGTCACCTGGCTCCATTCCTGCCCGGTAACCCGTTAATTCACAGCGGAGGCTCAAAAGCCATTACTTCCATTTCGGCTGCCGGATGGGGTAGTGCCAGTATCTTAACTATTTCTTACGCCTACATTGCTATGATGGGAGGCGAGGGCCTTACCAACGCCACTAAAATTGCCATCCTTAACACCAACTACATTAAAACCCGGTTGGAAGGACAGTTCGATGTGTTATACGTCGGTAAAAAGGGCAGAAGCGCTCACGAAATGATCATCGAGTGCCGGCCTTTCAAGAAAGCAGGCATTGAAGTGGAAGATATTGCCAAACGTTTAATGGACTATGGCTACCATGCCCCAACGGTTTCTTTCCCAGTACCGGGTACTATGATGATTGAGCCTACGGAAAGTGAGTCGAAAGCCGAGCTAGACCGCTTCTGCGATGCAATGGTACAGATTCGGGAAGAAATTCGGGAAATTGAAAACGGGAAAGCCGATGCGGAAGACAATGTGCTGAAAAATGCTCCGCATACCGTAGATACGGTTACGGCCAGCGAATGGAAGCACAACTATACCCGGGAGAAGGCTACCTATCCACTGCCTTTTGTATACACCCGTAAATTCTGGCCCAGCGTTAGCCGTATTGATAGCGCTTACGGTGACCGAAACCTGATGTGCAGCTGTATTCCGGTAGAGTACTACCAGGAAGAAGAAGCCGCTGCGGTTGAGGATTAACACAGAAAACAATTGAAAAAACGTACAGGCACTGGTTCTTATCAGTGCCTTTTTTAATTTTGCAGCGTGAAAATGCTAAGTCATTCCAAAGAAGCCGTTCAGGCGTTTATTTCCAGTGCTTTTCAGGAAGATGTCGGCGATGGCGATCACTCTACCCTGGGGGCGGTTCCAGCCAGTGCCCGCAATACAGCCCGGTTACTGGTAAAGGGTGAAGGCGTGCTGGCCGGGGTTGAACTGGCTGAAATGATTTTTCACTATATCGATCCCGATCTGAAGGTAGACATTCATTTGAATGATGGCGACCGGATGAAGCCCGGAGATGTAGGATTTCGGGTAGATGGCTCGGCCCGCAGTATACTTACGGCCGAACGGCTGGTGCTAAACTGCATGCAGCGCATGAGCGGGATTGCTACCTATACCCGTCGCCTCTCCGATATGATTGCCCATACTAATGCCCAGTTGATTGACACCCGAAAAACAACCCCTAATTTCCGTTTATGTGAAAAGTGGGCAGTACGCATCGGGGGTGGTAAAAACCACCGCTTTGGCCTGTTCGACATGGTGATGCTAAAAGATAACCACATCGACTTCGCCGGTGGTATTACCCAGGCGGTAAAAAGTAGCCGCAATTACCTCGATAAAATTGGTAAGCCCCTGAATATTGAAGTGGAAACCCGTACCCTGGAAGAAGTGAAGGAAGCAATGAGCCTGGAAGGAGTGAGCAGCATTATGCTCGATAACATGTCGCCCGAAACCATGAAAAAAGCCTTGCAGCTTATCGACGGGCGCTACGCAACAGAGGCTTCAGGAGGCATTACAGAAGAAACCATCGTTACCGTGGCTGAAACTGGTGTGGATTATATTTCGGTGGGAGCACTTACCCACTCCTTTAGCAGTATTGACATGAGTTTGAAAGCAAAAATATGACCGTAAAAACAAAAAAATATAAACTGGATACGGGTACTTACGTGAAGCTGGCCCTGGTTAATATCCTGAAAGAACAGTGGTGGGTATTTTTAATTGTTGTAGCCATTATGAGTGGCTTTTTCTTCATTCCCTCGCACTGGTGGATTACTGGTGCCCTCATTGCCCTACTTTTATATATTCTGTTCTGGCTTATCCAGTTTGCCGGGGTTACCCAGGTAGAGCAAAATAAAGCGCTGTTCGAGCGGCTGAGTTACGAAATTAACAGCCAGCAGATACTGATTAAACTGAATTCAAAGCAGGGGATGCCTATTAAATGGGATAATATTAAAAAAGCCAACATAGGAAAAGACCATTTTCTGTTTATCATCTCAAAGGCACAAATGATTCACCTGCCTTTTAAAATATTTAAAAACGAAAACGAACGGAAGTTCATTGAAAGCATCCTCCGCCGTAAAGGGCTGGTAAAGTAAAGCAACACAGGGCAATCAATGGCAAAGCTGTACTAGCCGGATCTATGGTTGCTTCATGGTTTGAGAAATCGGTATATTAACCGGGAAGGAAACCGTAAAAGTAATGCCAGCATCCGGATTGTTTTCACAAGCTATGCTGGCATCCAGCAATTTGGAATAACGTTTTACAATGGATAGACCAAGCCCGGAAGATTTCTCCCCTTTAGTGGGCCTGTTTTCTGTGGTATAGTACTTGGTAAACAGAAAAGGAAGGTCTTCCTCTTTTATACCTGGTCCCTGATCAATAAATGTTACGGTAACCTCATTATCATGAACCTGGGTCTGGATAGTCACCTCACTGTGTTCAGGAGAATACTTAATGGCATTAGATAGCAGGTTATCGAAAATTTGCCTGGCGTAGAAAGGGTCAGTTAATATTTTTACATCCGTATCTGCATAGTTTTTACCAAGGGAGATCCCCTTGTCGTTGGCCATGAGCGAGAAGCTTTCTACCGACTGTTGCAGGATACTGGATACGGTAATTTCTTTTCTATCGAGTTTCAACTGACGGGTTTCCGCTGCATTAACATCCAGCACTTTGTTAATCATCTGCATCATGCTTTCCGATGACTCAATTACGTAGCCTAATAGCTCCTGTTGTTTCTGGGTTAAGTTACTATCGCTTTGCTGAATAAGCTGGGTCATCAGCTTAACGTTGGCCAGGGGAGATCCCAGGTCGTGTGCAACAATACCCATGAGGTTGTTCTTTTCTTCATTCAGTACGATCAGCTCCTTGTTCTTACGGGTAATTTCTCCGTTGGCTTGCTGAATGGCCGTGTTTTGTTGCTCAATCTGGGCCGTTCTTTCCCTCACTTTAGCTTCCAGTTGCTGGTTAATTTCAACCTGAAGCTGCTGGTTTTTCTGGTATTCTTCAATTAACCGTTTCTGGGAGTCCCTGATTTTGGTTTCTCGCTGTTTCATCCGGTCGGCCAATCCGTAGGAAAAGCAGAGTAACTCAATCAATATACCTACTTGCAGAATCAGGTATACGTTTTCATCGGCAGTTAATGAACGAATAATAAATATAATGGCCGAAAGGATGAGCACCGACGTACCCACCACAAAGTAAATGGCATTCCGGTTTCTGATGCGCCGGGAAGCAATAATCACGTGGATGAGGTAAAAGATATACACCCCGATTTCGGCCAGCATAATGTACGACCCCATGTCGCCAACCAGTTGGGTATTGAAAGTAAAAACCAGTACAATCAGCAAGATGAATACAGCTACTACTTTTGCTTTCACGCTTATCATGATAGCCTTGTCGGCCCGGGGAAAGCGGGCCCGGATCAGAAAGTAATGCCGGGCAAACAGGAAGTAAAATATGCTGGGTGAGTAAGCCGATATTACCCAGATGTATTCGTTTAATTCGGGCATGTTACCGGTAAGGTACGTTTTTAGGTACCCTTTATAATATATTGCGTACACCGACAACATGAACATGTAGAGGACATAAAACAGGTAAGCGCGGTCCTTTACCGTGAGGTACATGAACAGGTTATAAAATATCATAATCCACAGGATACCGTGGAAGATGGCCTGGATGATATTATCGGTTTGAATTTTTTTAGCCCACTCAATGCGTTGGATGAGCTGTAACTGGAAATCAATAGGGCGGTGATTCTGGTTAGTAACTTTTATGTAAACTTCAGCCGCCTGGTTTTCAGGAAGGAAAAGATTTACCCGGTTAAAACGTTCTCTGCGAAGGTCAAGCTCTGATAAAGGAACCAGTTTACCCGACTTTTTTACGTGATGTTCATCGTTAGTAAAAATATGTACTTCAATTTCGCTGATCCGCAGGTAAGGATGGATAATTAAGGCCCAGTAAGTATCGCGGTTTAGGGTATTGGCAATGGATAATTTTCCCCAGTAGGTATTGGCCGTATTAAATGATTTTTGCTCACGATAGGGAACCCAGTTGCTGCGATTTCTTACTGATTCAATACCCAGGGCATTGGTTGAATCCTCGTAAATAAAAAGGTGTTCGTTAAGACGATCGCTAAACTGGTTTCTCTCGCTGGTTAACGTAAATACGTTATCGCTATCCGGAACGGCAAGAACAGGTATACTCCATATAAAAAATAGGAAAGCACCAACTACGCCACTTCTCATAAGATCGTACACAAATCTTTATTTCTTGTAAATTTAACAGTTTTCAGTACAAAGTACCACGGAGAACAAGTTGCTGCGGCCAAAAACTGACTTTTTGTGATTAACCTTTTACATTTTAACGAAATAATGACGCAAATCCGGTCAATATGTCGGGTGGCTTCGCTCAATATCCTGAATTTTTACAATGGTATGGGCTTTGTTTAATTTATGATGCACTAAAACTATTGTCATGAAAAACGTATTGAAAGATTTTATATCACAGATAGATATGGTCAAT